>JAQIDF010000458.1 GCA_027858145.1 Prolixibacteraceae bacterium
CGGTCCATACGTTCCAGCTTTCACCATCATCGGTACTGTACTCAGGAGTTTCGAAAATTAATGGAACATTGTCTGATACCTGAACAAACTGAGCATCCGATGATCCTGAATTACTCACTGAAATCCGGTATGTTAATGTATCACCTGCAACTGCTGCCGTTATGGCTTCTTTGCTCAATGACAAATCAGCTATTGCAGTAACATTACCATTATGCGTTGAAGTGTTATTCATTGATACAGGATCATCTGTATCAGTACTTAGGCTTGCTGTATTCTGAATCACATCCCCCTGAGGAATATTTGGTTTTACACCAGCGTTAATGGTCAATATTTGACTGCTGTTAACAGGCATATTTCCGATAGTCCACTCAGGAGCAGTCCATGTTCCGTTACTTGTTGATGCATTAATAAATATAAGCTCAGAAGGAAGCACATCGTTTACTGAAACGTTTTGCGCCACACTGGGACCATTATTGGTTACGGTAATGGTGTATGTAATATCTTCACCTGCTACAAACGGATTAGGCGTTGCACTTTTCACAATTGCCAAATCAGCTTGTGCCACAACCGGAACAATAACCGAGGAGGTGTCATTGTCAGGATCAGGATCGGACGTAGGAGTTGATACTACTACTGAATTCCCGATGCTTGTACCATGCGGGGTATCGTCAGCCACCATTGTATTTAATGTAAGAGTAGTCGTTACTCCCGGTTCAAGGATTCCAATATTCCAGTCGGGATTACTGAATGTACCTGCGGTAGCATCGGCATTTGTCAATGTCAATTCAGCAGGTAAATTATCGCTTACAAGCACATCTTGTGCATTCGAAGGACCATTATTGGTAACATTGATGGTATAAACCAGGCTTTCGCCGGCTACAACCTCAGCTTTATCAGCAACTTTCGTAAGGGTTAAATCAGACGAAGTGCTTATGTTTGCCGTATGTGTTGAAGTATTGTTTGATGAAACCGGATCGGGTGTGGTTGAACTTACATTTGCTGTATTGTTGATACTTGAGCCTGATGTTATATTGGCATTAACATTGGCAGTTATTGTAAGTTGAACTGTTTGACTTAATGGCAGTGTTCCGATATTCCAATCAGGACTGTTCCAGCTTCCAACATTGGTTGATACACCGGTGATTGAAAGTGTTGATGGTACAACATCGTTTACATTCACATTTACGGCATTACTTGGTCCGATATTCTCTACACTTAGCGTATAAACAATTTTTTCACCAGCATTCAAATTATTGTCCGATGCTGTTTTATTCATTACCAAATCGGCCAAAGTATTGACCGTTTTTGAACTTGTAGAAGTATTGTTGTCAGGATCAGGGTCGGTAGTCGGACTCGAAACTATTGCTGTATTGATTATATCAGATCCCTCTGGTGCATCAGCATTTACGACGGCAGTTAGCTGTAATGTTGCCGATGCACCTGTGCTAAGTGTACCAATTTCCCATTCCGATCCGGCAAAATTGCCTACCGAAGGATTAGCACTAATGAAAGTAAGCTCTACAGGCAGGTCGTCAGTAACGCTTACATTCTGTGCATCGGATGAACCGTTATTGCTAACAGTTATCAAATACGAAATGTTTTGCCCTGCAATTACAGTGCTTGTTTGCGAAACCTTTGCTATTTCGAGGTCAGCAAGGGCATTTACCTGGTTGCTTTCGCCCGAAGTATTGTTCGATGCATCGGGGTCGGGTGTTGTACTTGTAACTGAAGCCGTATTTGTTATGGTAGTTCCCTGTAAAACATCAGCTTTAACCATTGCTGTAATTTCCATCGTAACTTCAGCATCATTAGCTATCGTACCAATGTTCCATTCAGGTGAATTCCATGTACCAACAGAAGTATTTACGCTGATCAGATCAAGTTCTTCCGGCAAATTATCGGTAAGCACAACATTTTGAGCATCGGATAAACCAAGATTGTTTACTGTGATTGTATAATTAATTACTTCACCTGCAATAGCATCTTCCTGTAACGAGGTTTTGGAAATACTCAAATCGGCATAAGTATT
>JAQIDF010000479.1 GCA_027858145.1 Prolixibacteraceae bacterium
TTATAAATCTATTCTATTTCTGTATATTTCATTACGGTCCTGCGTTAAGTTACGTGCGGGTTTCCGCCCTGTTTCGTTATCCACCGTTGAACAACTTTACTAAGATAAAACTTAGTCAGCAAACCACAAAACCCCGCATTGAATTTGAACAGCTGTTAGGTTTTGGCCCTTTTTTTCAAAAGGATTGGTATCTTATTTTATGATTCCAAATTTATTATTCTTCCTATCAATTATAAGAATTGAATTATTAAATATTACATTTCCAGTTATACCATATAAATAATTACCAATAAAAGATAAAAAATTTAGGTCGTCAGATCCAAAGATTTCAACTTTCCCCAAGCTAATATTACCCAAAAACAATTTGTTATCAATTTTCATTTCTTTTGCTTTAAAATATGGTGAAACTACGCCCCAAGAACTCCCAAAACCTACAGTATCAATTTTTCTATTAGCAGCAATCTTTTTCAGTCTTTTTGTACTTGTTAAAACGGAACTTACTACAATAAATTGAGGTTTTACAGGGTGTTGCTGATGCATTTTTTCGAATCTGTAGCTACACTTTCATTATATCCTCTATTTTAATATTGAATAATTTAGTAATTTCATTTTGAATTTCATTTAGTTCCGGCACCATAATTGTTTTGATTTTATGTCCTATTTCTAATTCACTTACTTTAATATTGTTTAATTCATCAGTAATATCATGATATGATAATTTGCAATTATTTTCCTTGTTATACATTTTTAGCCAAGGATAAATTAATGTTTCTAACTCTTTAACAATAGCATACGAAAACATACATGCAAAAACATGACCTCTGGTTTGAGCCTCATTTACATGAAAAATCGGTCTTATATTTAATTTGTCGGTTTTAATATCCCTGAAAGCATGTTCTACATTTTGCAACTCTTTATATTTTTCCCTGAGCTGTTTTGTGGTCATTTCTTCTTTTGAAACAGTGCTTTCTATAACATATTTTCCATCCAAACTTTTTTGGTCTTGATATTTTTCTAATTCATAATCAATCTTAAATTCATCATTGGATATTGATATTGTATAAAATTTTGACATCTTGTATTTTTGCAAAGCTTTGGTTGCTCTGTATTTGTAATTGTCCAGTTTTTTGTTTGTGAAAACAGTTACTGATTTTTTGTTTTTATGTCCTTGTTTTATTTTTTCAATATTGTCTGAATTTTGATTTCGACGTTTGTCCCATGATTTTTTTACAGACCTGATTTCTTGTTCAAACCTTGATTTTAATGCCTCTCTTGTTTGGTTTTTCTCCCTTTCCAACACAGGATTATTGCACAAAACATATCGTGTTCCGGCATCTTCTATTTCAACTAAGTCTTTGGAAAACAACTCTAACTGTATGACTTTATCTTTTATCAATGCCCTTATTTCACTGCTTGATAAAGCACTTATGTAATAAATATTTTGGCGTTCATCTTCCGATAATTCTTCTAAATTTAATCGGATACGCATTCCTCTGTCGCCAACTAAAATAACATGCTCTGCATCAAACTGTTCTTTTAAATCGTTTAATTGACCGTTTACCGTTTTATAATCAAGCTCGTTTCCTTTGAATACTTCTATTTTCAGCGGAAAGCCTTTGCTGTCCGTGATAAGTCCGATGGTTATTTGTTTTTTGCCCTTCTTTCCGTCCCTGTTGTAGCCAAAAGCAGAAAGTGCATTTTGATTGCCTTCAAAATAACTGCTCGTAATGTCATACAAATAAATATCTTTATGCCGCTTTTTATGATAAATATTCCACTTTTTTTCAATCTTGGATTGCATTCTGCTCAATTCGCCCAATTCAAAATACAAATCGTCAAGTTTAAGATTTTTTGTGTCAATATTGAATTGCTCTGCCAAATAATTATTACGCTTTATCCAGTTGAAAATCCGCAACTTACCGCCTCTTGTTACAATTTTCCCTATGATCAGTAATTTGATAATATTTGCTTTTGAACCATAAGTTTTATCCAAAGTTTCAGTAATTCTCAGCCTGTCCATTACCGTCAGCAAAAGATGAACAAAACCAAAATCAATCGTTTTTTTGATTTTAATATCCTCACTATCAACCAAAACCCCTTTTAATTTATTAATTGATGTTTTCATGACCGTAATGGTTTTGTTATCCAAGCCCAGTTTGGACAAGTTCATGACAACTTCTGTTTTTGGTTTGCCGGATTCTTTGTCCCTATATTTTTTGCACAACAATACCGTCTGGTATATTTTGCCGTTTTTTCCTTTGCTTTTATTGAATTGTAAATACATTTTGCAAAGATAGTAAACAGTTACTACAAATACAAGATAAATATCACAATATCA
>JAQIDF010000031.1 GCA_027858145.1 Prolixibacteraceae bacterium
AAAGAAAAGTAAACAATCCCGATGTCCATCGGGACAGCTTCCCGCCCTTACTAAGGTTTTGTTTCAATTCTAATGAAATTTATTTGAAGGCCACAGCGCAGTACAAAGTTTAAGTTCACTGATATCTTTTCTATGGTTCTATTTTTGGATTGAAGCAATCCGCCCACTTTCGCGTTAGCGAAAACGCGGGGAGGCCGTCAAAAATGCTGGCAGGCGCAGGGGTGAATCGGGAATGCTTAGTCCGGTTTAGCAGGGCGTTTACGTTTAAAGATTTTGAACGAACCACAATGTTGCTTTGTAAAAACATAGGATTTAAAACCCAATAGTAGTTTATTGTAAAAAGCTGTGTTCAAAATTTTTCCTACCTGCTTAGCCGGACTTGGCATTTTCGAGAGCGGGGGGAGCTTGTTTTTGACTTGATCTTTTTTCCTGAGTTTTTTGTATCAAGACAAAAAAGTCAGTGGGGTTTGGGGCAAAGCCCCAATATAGTTATGATGTCTTAATGCAGGATATAGAACATGCACATTATAAGATTGATAATGTGCAAAGTATTGTCTGATTCAAATGCATGAAAAATAAGCAGTGCTTGTTAAATCAAATAATTCGTATTCCTATGATTTGCATAATGGGTATAAAACGGATACTAATTTTATATATCATCAAACAATACCGTACTCAAATACCGTTCGCCATAATCGGGAAGAAGCACCACAATGGTTTTGCCTTCGTTTCCGGGTTTTTCGGCAATATTGAGCGCGGCACGGGCGGCAGCTCCCGATGAAATGCCAACAAAAATTCCTTCAGAGACAGCCAGCTCCCGGGCGGTTTGAATGGCTTGCTCTTCGTTAATTTGCTCCACACCATCGTAAATTGTAGTGTTGAGAATGTCGGGAACAAAACCGGCGCCAATACCTTGTATTTTGTGTGGTCCGGGAGCTCCGCCCGAAAGTATTGGTGAGCCAGTGGGCTCGACAGCATAAACACTGACTTCGCTCTTTTTTTGTTTTAAAAATTCACCAACACCGGTTATTGTGCCTCCCGTACCAACTCCGGCTACAAATATGTCGATGTTGCCGTTGGTGTCGTCCCAAATTTCATGTGCCGTTGTTTCATGGTGAATTTTGGGATTGGCAAGGTTCTTAAATTGTTGAGGAATGAAATGTTCAGGATAGTCATTCGCCAATTCATGTGCCTTGGCTATTGCTCCTTTCATGCCTTCTGATGCCGGCGTTAGTTCCAACTTTGCACCAAATGCCTTCATTATTTTACGCCGTTCGATGCTCATGCTCTCAGGCATAACAAGGATTAACGGGTATCCTTTGGCCGCGCTTACCATTGCGAGTCCTATTCCGGTATTTCCGCTGGTGGGCTCAATGATGGTGGTGCCCGGCTTTAGCTGTCCGCTTTTCTCTGCAGTCTCAATCATTGCAAGGGCAATACGATCTTTCACCGAACTGCCCGGGTTAAACGATTCGAGCTTTACTAAAACAGTTGCTTTGCTTTTGTTGATTTTATTTAACCGAACCAATGGCGTACGGCCAATGGTTTCGGTTATGTTATTGTATGTTTTCGACATTTTTTTTGTTTTAAACGGTTTGCATTTCTTCTTTTAAATTAAACGAGAGCGGGGTAGGGTTGGCAAGGTTGTCGTTTACCGGACAGCGTTCCTTGATCACTTTTATCCACTTTTGGGTTAATTCGGGTGATGCATCACTTTCCGGGTTGAATTCCACATCGATATTTTTAAAACCGGCACGTTCGGCATCCGGTTCACCTGCGAACTTTGCCGGATTTAAATCACCACTGATTTCAATTTTCATTGACTTAACCTCTATGCCCAGCTCTCTGGCTGTAAGGTGTGCAACCACATTGATACATCCGGCATAGGCTGCCAGTAGGTATTCAACCGGGTTGGCACCGTTGTCGGTTCCCCCAAATACCGGTGGTTCGTCAACTACAAGACTGAACTGTCGTGCATTAACATTTAACTGTGTTGCACTTTTTGCATTTCCTTCAATTTTTACATTTAAATCGCTCATAATAAAACTGGTTTTTAAGTAATAAAAAAGCCCCTCACACGAATGTGAAGGGCTGTAACTGTATTTATTTATCAAATATCTAATCAGAATAAATGCATACTCATACCCTCCACATGTTTTTGAAACATACAGCAACACATCATACAGGTGTTGTTATTTATGGAAAGTATTTGTTTCATCTTTATTTGTTTTTTAATCCTACTAAAACGATAGGACAGTGCAAACATAGAGAATTATTTTTTTAAAACAAGCAAAAAGGGACAAAAAAATCTGAAAAGTTAGGATGAGGTTAATTTACTTTACAATTTCCCACTCGAGTTGATTTATCTTTTCAACAAATGTTCTAATAGATGTGATTAATGTGTCAAGGTCGGGCGATTTACCATAAATCATCTGCTCTTGCATTGTTTCATAATCCTTTCCCCAGTAATTTAAAAGATGAATTGGAGGAATAGGGTTAAGAGTTGCTGGATTATGCTGTTTGTAATTAACACCGCCTAGTTTTGTGTATTTAAAACGGAACGGGTGTCCGCTTTGCTCCGGATTTTGCAAAGAAGGCTGAGGCGAGAGCCAAACCCTTGCAAACCACTGAACC
>JAQIDF010000094.1 GCA_027858145.1 Prolixibacteraceae bacterium
AGCATCGTTTGGTACATTCAATGAAAATTCACCTTCAATATCGGTGACCGTACCAATACTTGTACCTTTTACTACCACTGATACGCCTGGTAGTGTACTTCCATCATCTGCATCGGTTACCGAACCGGTAACTGTGCGACTTTGGGCAAACACAACATGTATACTGAATACCAGAATACATGTGAGTAATAGCGCAATTTTTCTCATAAAATTTAATTTAATGGATTAATAAAAGTCTAATTAATTGTTTCTTTTCTCTCACATTGTTAAAAATAGTTAATATATTTTGATTTCGTATAATTTTTAAACGCATTTTTTTTTACAAATTAGTAAGATAAACACATTAATCAAAAATATGTTTGAACACGGGGAAATTAATTGTCACTGTATGTTTGACAATCTTTGGTGGTATGTTATGTGAGAAGGGCGGGTGTATGTAATATGAATATCAAAAAATATTTTGTTTTCATATTTTAACGAAAAATAGTTAAAAAATGTTGAAATGAAATATAATTGGGAGTTTTTGTTTCGTTAATTTAAAAAATCATTAAAAAAAGATCAAGACACATGACAAAAGTCAGTGTTTACAGGGTGTGTGGATAGTTTGGGTGAAGCTTATTATCGCTTCCTGATTTTCAATTTCTGACTGATATCTAAGGATGAAGAATTACCCATGTTATTTAATTTTTGTATGTCGGAGGCAGAGATGCCCGGGAATTTTTGGGCAATTTCCCATAAATTATCACCCCGACGTACCGTGTAGTACTCGTATGAAGGGTCTATGGGGGGTGTAGTTTGTGTTTTAATAGTAGTGCTTACAGCTTTGCCAATGGTTGCTTGTTTTTCTTTAAAGCTCATATTGTTAATCTGGTTGTAATGCTTTTCTTTCCCTTCGGGAACATACAGTACCAGTTTTTGACCAACACGTATCAGGTTTCTCCTGATGTTGTTCCAGTACCGTACATCGGATGCCCGCACGTTAAACCACTCGGCAATATAGCCAACGTTATCGCCCGATTTAACAGTGTAGTAAACGCGCGACTTACCCTGAACGTCAACCGGTACGTAATGATATGCTGTTTGACTTGGATTTTTTATTTGATTGTTAGGGAAGTATTTATCCCTTTCCCATGCAAATATTTGTTGTTCAAAATCGATAAAGCGATCAATCAGTTCACGTGGTAACTTTAGGGGATAGGGTGAGTCGGGGGTTGCAGGAATAACATCACGCCTGTACATCGGGTTAATTTCGCGCAAAAGATTTATTTCAATATCGAGATTGTGGGCTATTTGTTCAAAATGGAGATAGTTGCTCACCATAATGGTATCGGTTATCACATCGAATGATGGCAGTTTTGGCTTTAAATCATGCAATTTGTAATAGTTCATTGCATAAGTAGCTGCAATAAATGCCGGCACATAACCGCGTGTTTCCCGGGGTAGCCGGTAATAAATTGTCCAATAATCGCGTTTGCCGCCCGAACGCCTGATGGCTTTGTTCACGTTACCGGGTCCGCAATTATAGGCGGCAATAACCAGGTGCCAGTCCTGATATATGTTGTGCAGGTCTTTTAAATATTTCGCTGCAGCTTCGGTCGCTTTTACCGGGTCACGGCGTTCATCTACAAAGGTGCTTATCTCAAGTCCGTACATTTTTCCGGTACCATACATAAACTGCCACAGGCCACTTGCCCCGGCGGGTGAAAACGCCCGAGGGTTGAGGGCCGATTCAATAATGGCCATGTATTTCAGCTCAAGCGGCATTTTATAACGATCAAGTATCTCTTCAAAAATTGGGAAATAGTAATTGGCAAGGCCCAGCATTACTTCAACCTGGTTGCGGCGTCTTTCGATGTATAATTTGATGACATTTCTAACGGTTTTGTTAAAAGAAAGGTCTATGTATGAGTTGAGTGCCGAAAGTCTTTCAATATAAACGGAGTCGGAAATGTCGTCAGATGCTTGTCTTTTTTCGAATTCAGCATTGGGTATCAATGATTCCCCAAAAGTGTTAATCATTACCATGCTGTCGATATTATAGGCATTTTTTATGTACCAGCTACTGATCAGACTGTCCATTTTTGCTTTTAATACCTGGTTGATTACTTTATCGGGATAGGCCATAAACGTATCAAGCATCCCGGCTGAATCAATCCGCGACACTTCAATTCGTTTTATAGGGTGTGGTTTCAGTGGATTATCGTTGGCAGGGGCTTTCGATATGGCAAATTGTGAACTCAACAGTATTAGTGCCATTATAATTATTGCTCTTCTCATACTCAAAATCATCTCCGTTAAAAATTATACGCTAAGCTAACGCCAAAAATAGGATTATTTGTAAGCGGGTCAATGGCTATAGGTTTAAAATTGTAGGTAAGGTCTTCCGATACATTAAAATCGATGAAATGGGCATTTACATTGGCATCTAAAATATTCAAAATATAAAAAGCTGCCGTGCCTACCATAACCAGTGTGCGTTGCCGGTTGTAGCCTTTAATGGCTTGCAAGAAGCGCTGTTCATAATTATTGACAGCTTCTTCTTCAGTAATGGGTACTTCAAAGAAATCGTTATACGATGATGTGGCCGGATCTCCATCAGTTAGGTCAAAGTAGGCTTTACGTGAGCTAATGTATCGTTGCTGGTTCCAGGCAATACCATATGCCCAACCGGTAAATCCGGCATAAATCACCGGAACCTTCCATGCTTGTTTGTTGTATATTTGTCCGAGTCCGGGTAATACAGCTGAAAGCATTGTCGCCCGTCGCGGAAGATGTTCTTTTTGCTGCGTAAGGCTGTCGGCTGGGTTTTCAATTCCCTCCTGAATATTGGTGCTTGTTTTACTTTGAATGCTATCGTGTTGTTGTGCATTGGTAGTAATCCCCCCCAACATAAAAATCAAAAAAAGTATACTTTTATATCGTATTGTATTCAATTTTATTACTTGTTTAATTTATCCAGAATGCCTATAATTCGTTCCAGATCATTGGTTGACCCAAATGGAATAACGATTTTTCCTTTTCCTTTATTGTTAATTTTGAAAT
This sequence comes from Prolixibacteraceae bacterium, assembly GCA_027858145.1. Classification (GTDB taxonomy): domain Bacteria; phylum Bacteroidota; class Bacteroidia; order Bacteroidales; family Prolixibacteraceae; genus Roseimarinus. The sequence goes on from JAQIDF010000094.1 coordinate 3,043, forward strand.
CAACATCGGTATCAAAATGTTTCGAAAGGTGGTTTTGTAATTGATTGTATTCTTTTGGGAACTTGGAAGCCGGCTTTCTTGTCGGTTGTTCATCTTTTGACTCTTCAGTGTTTAGTTTGCGGACAATTTCCTCGATTTTACGTACCGAAAAGTCGTAATTGATAATTTGTTTGTAAAGCATCACCTGCGTATCAGGGTCTTTAACATTAATGATAGCGCGGGCATGCCCCATTGAAATTTCATGATCGCGAATAGCTTTTTGTATTACAGCCGGAAGCTTCAATAACCTCAGGTAATTTGAAATTGTTGAGCGTTTTTTTCCTACACGTACGCTTAGTGTTTCCTGTGTAAGGTTACACTCGTCTAATAGTCGCTGGTAACTCAAGGCAACTTCAATGGCGTCAAGGTCTTCGCGCTGGATGTTTTCAACCAGTGCAAGCTCGAGCATGTTTTTATCATCCGATTCCCTGATGAAAGCGGGTATCGTTTTAAGCCCGGCCATTTTTGATGCCCTGAAACGACGTTCACCGGCGATGATTTGATATTTGTTTTCACCGATCTTTCTTAAGGTTAGGGGCTGAATAATCCCAACCTCTTTAATCGACCTTGAAAGTTCGGTCAATGCTTCTTCGTCGAAAGTTGTACGGGGTTGCCAGGGGTTGGCTTCGATATCACGAACATTAATCTCGTCGATCGCTGCGGCGGGATTTTGTACTTCGTCGGCATCGGTCATCAATGCGCCAAGCCCTCTTCCTAATGCATTCCTTTTAGCCATGTTTAATGGATTTGCAAAATATAATGTTAATTGTTTTTGTTTCTCTCTATCAGTTCTTTTGCCAGGTTTAAATGGCTTACAGATCCTTTTGATGATGCATCATACAATAAAGCGGGTTTGCCATAACTTGGTGCCTCACTTAAACGTATATTTCGGGTTATAACGGTTTTGAAAACCATATCCTGAAAATGTCGTTTTACTTCCTCGTAAACCTGGTTCGATAAATTCAAACGTGAATCGTGCATAGTGAGCAAAAAACCTTCGATAGCCAGTTCGGGGTTGAGCCTGTTTTGAATGATTTTGATGGTATTCAAGAGTTTACCAAGCCCTTCGAGCGCGAAATATTCACATTGAACCGGTATAATAACCGAATCGGCAGCTGTTAATGCATTAACAGTTATAAGCCCAAGTGACGGTGAACAGTCAATTAAAACATAGTCATATTTCTCTTTCAGATTGTCGGTGACGTTTTTCAATATTTTTTCACGATCGGGCATGTTAAGCATTTCAATTTCAGCACCAACTAAATCGATGTGCGATGGTATGATATCGAGCCCGTCGATTTCAGTTTTAAGAATTGCATTTTCAGGATCAATGTTGTCAATAATACATTCGTAAATGCTGTTCTCAATAGTTTTTAAATCGAAACCTAAACCCGATGTTGCATTGGCCTGTGGGTCGGCATCGATAAGTAAAACTTTTTTTTCGAGTGCCGCCAAACTGGCTGATAAATTGATTGCTGTGGTTGTTTTACCAACCCCTCCTTTTTGATTTGCAAGTGAAATAATTTTACCCATTTGCGATTGATTTTTAGTCACCCAAAATTAATATTTTAACTCACATAGTCATCATTTATTTTGGGCTATTGTTTAGTTCGTTGATATGAAGCTGATTTAAGCGGGTGGTGTTTTTTTGTTTACAGGGGGTCAACGTCGATGCTAATCTGAACCGAGCTGTTGTTTTCAAAGTTAGTAACCTTTTTTATATTTCCTAGAATTTCATTTTTTGCTGAAGCGGGCGATATTGTCTTCTCCATTTTTATACGGATAATAAGTTGATAATATTGCTGCACCCTGCTTATTAAATGAAAGTCGGGGCCAAGTATCCTGGTCTTGAAAGTTTTACGCAGTTCTGCGCCTAATTGTTTTGATGCTGTGATAGCCCGGTCGCGGTTTTTATGTTTTACGGTAATATTAATTAATCGATACCAGGGCGGGTAGCGAAAAAGTTTCCGTTCTTCGATATAATCGTTGAAAAATTTATCATAATTGTTTTCTTTTATCAGTTTAATTACCTGGTGCTCTGGTTGTGATGTTTGAATGATTACATTTCCTCTTTTGGTTTTTCTTCCCGAGCGCCCGCTTACTTGTGCCATAAGTTGATAAGCCCGTTCGTATGATCTGAAATCAGGATAGTTGAGCATGTTGTCGGCATTTAAAATGCCAACAGTGCTTACATTGTCAAAATCGAGGCCTTTGGTAATCATTTGGGTGCCGACCAATATTTGAGTTTTGCCTGTTGAAAAGCGGTGCAGTACTTTTTCAAATCCATGCTTAGAACGGGTTGCATCAAAATCGAGACGCCCAATTGCAGCATCGGGGAATAATATTTTCAACTCATCTTCAATCTTTTCGGTGCCAAAACCTTTTGTTTGGATATCCTCTGAACCACATTCAGCACAACGCTCAGGGAGTTTGGCTGTGTGCCCGCAATAATGGCATTGAAGGTTGCTGAAATATTTGTGGTATGTAAGGCTTACATCGCAGTGCTTGCATTGTGGTATCCAGCCACAATTGCGGCATTGAATAAAAGGCGAAAAGCCTCGCCTGTTTTGAAATAGAATTACTTGTTCGTTTTGAGAAATAGCATTTTCGATGGCATCGAAAAGTAAAGGCGTGAAATGTGATTTCATCTGTTTGCGCTTGTAAGCCTTTTTTAGGTCGGCCACAAATATTTCGGGCATTTCAATATTATGGTGTCGTTGATTAAGTTGAACGTATCCGTATTTTTGAGTTTTAGCGTTGAAGTACGACTCAAATGATGGTGTGGCTGTGCCCATCAAAACCTTAGTATCGTGAAGTTTTGCTAGTACCACTGCTGCATCACGGGCATTATACCGGGGGGCAGGGTCGAATTGCTTGAACGATGTTTCGTGCTCTTCGTCGATAATGATTAGCCCTAATTTTTTGAAAGGTAAAAGAAGGGCAGAGCGTGCACCCAGCACAAGTTGATATTTGTTGGTTTTAGTATTGTTAAAGTCCAGCACCTTGTTCCAGATCTCAACACGTTCGGCATCACTGAATTTCGAATGGTAAATGCCTGCTTTATCGCCAAAAACATCGGTTAGCCGCTCAATTATTTGTGAGGTTAGTGCTATTTCAGGGAGTAAATACAGTACTTGTTTTCCGGCTTTAAGCTGCTCCTGAATCATACGAATATAGATTTCGGTTTTGCCGCTCGCTGTGATTCCGTGTAACAAAACGACATCATTTAACTTAAAATCGGCATATATGTCGTTTAGCGCCTTTTCCTGGTATGGATTCAGCTCTTTTGCTTCAGTTGATTTTTGGATTTCAGGGAGGCGGTCGATTTCAACATCAATTATTTCAACAATGTTTTTCTTTTCAAGTTCCCTGAGGGCGTTCTCGTTATATTCTGTATCATTTAAAATTTCTTTTTTAGGAATGGTTTGTGCTTGTCCGGGTGCATAGAAGTTGAGTTTGTTAAGTAAATACATTAACAGGTTAAGCTGTTTTTTAGCACGGTTGAGTTGGCCGAAAACCTGTTGCATTTTTTCTTCATCCTTCAACGATTCATTAATTCGAATGTAGGGCACCGTTTTTGGGCGCACTTTTTTACGCATTTCTTCTTCTACAATAACAGCTCCTTTTTGCAGCAAACTTTTAACAACAGGGTATGCATTGGCACGTTTAGTGGTCGAGTTAATTTCCCTGAGATTGGTTTTCTTCTGAAAAGCGATAAACTGGTAAACACTTTCTTCGGTTGGTGTTAATTTTTCTTCTTCTACCCATTCGTTATTTATTAAAACAGAAGTATGGCTGTCGAGCTTCAGGCCTGACGGGAGCGCAGCTTTCATTACTTCACCTTCGCTGCACATGTAATATCCGGCTATCCATTCCCAAAACTTAAACTGGGGTTCGCTTAAAATTGGCGAATCATCCAGCACTGTTTCTACCGGCTTGGTTACATATTCAGGTTTTTCATGATGAATTTTTTTTACAATGCCCGTTAAAAGTTT
>JAQIDF010000168.1 GCA_027858145.1 Prolixibacteraceae bacterium
TAATCACTTCACACCAGGCCTTTTTTACCGGTGAAGCACTTGAACAAATTACCTCCACGACCTATCAGAATATTACAGACTTTGAAAATGGTAAAGAATTGAAAAATGAGGTGAAACACTAAGCGACAAAACATAAAAATGTATTTTAGCATTACATAGATAAGGGCAATTGACAACAAAATTTTATTTTTTGCGTACATTCGCAGAAAACATTTTGCTATGGCTATCAAAATTGCCCTGATATTATCGGTTGTTTTGCAGTTTGGAGCTGCAATTATTGCCCTTTCCCTCGTTAAACGTACCCGCACAAACATTGCCTGGTGGCTTATCTCTGCCGGTTTTTTACTGATGGCCTTCCGGCGGGTTTTCGAGCTTTTCGAAATTTACAACATCGATTACAAGTTTACTTCGCAAATGCTAAGCAGCTGGACCGGTGTTGCCATTTCGGTAATTATGTTGATTAGCCTGGCATTTGTACGCCGCATTTTCAACCTGCAAAAACGTTTCGACCAACTACGCAAACAAAATGAAGCACGGGTACTGTCGGCCATTATAAAAACCGAAGAAAAAGAACGCCAGCACTTTGCCAAAGAACTGCACGACGGACTGGGTCCCTTGCTATCATCAGTTAAAATGGCCATCTCGGCCAAACGAAACAGCGACAACAGCAACGACAGCAACGACAAAGTCATTATTAATGCTGAAAAGCTTATCGATGAATCGGTTGTTACCTTAAAAGAAATATCGAATAACCTGAGTCCACATGTCCTGAATAAATTTGGGCTGCACAAAGCGGTAAAATCATTTATTGGTAAGCTGAATATTATCGACAAACCCAAAATTAAATACACAAATAACATCGAAAACCAGCGTTTTGCTTACAACATCGAAGCAGTGCTTTACCGCATTGTTTGCGAACTGATTTCGAACACCTTACAACACGCCAACGCCAACAATATTTATATCGACATCCTGAAAACCGACCACCACATAAACCTGGAATATATCGATGACGGCAAAGGATTTGACATGGAAAAAGATAACTTTGCGAATAACGGACAAGGCTTTTCGAATATTAAATCACGTATAAAATCGCTCAACGGCCGCTTTCATTTTTATACAAGCCCCAACGAGGGTGTACAAGTAAAAATTAGCATAAATATTGAGTAACATGGAAAATATTTCGCTCGTTTTGGTTGACGACCACCAGCTTTTCAGAGAAGGTATGCAATTGCTGCTTAGCAACCTCGGTTATGTAAACGAGGTAAAACTGGCAGCCAACGCACAGGAATTATTTCAATTGCTTGAGCAGGTTACTCCCAATATCATTTTCATGGACATCGACATGCCCGGAACCGATGGCATTGAAGCATGCGAGCAAGTACTTAAACGATACCCCGGCACAAACATTATTGCCTTATCGATGTATAGCGAAGAAGACTACTACACCCGCATGATTGAGGCCGGTGCGAAAGGTTTCATCCTGAAGAATTCGGGCATCGATGACGTGGAAACTTCCATAAAAAATGTGATGGCCGGCAAAAATTATTTCTCACAGGAAATTCTGAGCGGACTGCTCAACAGCATTAACCGCAAGAATCAACCGCAAAAGAACACCGACCTCAGCGAACGTGAAACCGAAGTGCTTTACCAGATTTGCAAAGGATTATCGAACCAGGAAATTGCCGATGTGCTAAACATTAGCAAACGAACCGTTGACAAGCACCGTGAAAATATTCTGTCGAAATCGGACACAAAAAATACTGCCGGGCTGGTAATGTACGCCATAAAAAACGGCGTAGTTGAAGTGTAAATACATTCAATACAAAAACCCAAACGACCAAAGTGGAATATGGTTTGTAAAGCCGGTTTCATTGTTATCAGACGTCACTTTTATGTAATCCATTACACTTTTTGAGCCTAACTCATGTAATCCATTACAACTTTTCTAACCCAAAAAACAACATTACGTTTTAATACGTAGCATTTTCGATAAAAAACGTATAAGCATTATACGTTTTAACGCTGTTTTACCCCTGCTTCCAAATCTTCAACTTTGCACAAACCTTAATTACACAATCTTTCATAAAAAAGATTTATGGATAAAATAAAATTTCTGCTTGCTTTGTGCTGCATTATTTGTTTGCAAAGCCAGACCCGGGCTCAAACAACCATCGATGCCCAGCTGCGTAGCCGTTTTGAGCTGCGCGACGGCTACAAAAAACTAGCAGCCGAAGAGGCAACCCCAACCGGTATTGTTTCGCAACGAACCCGCATTAGCTTTTCCTACAAAACCGACAAGCTAACATTGAAAATTACGCCGCAGGACGTGCGTCTTTGGGGTGGCGATGCAATGTGGAGTTCATCGGGAGTAGCCACAAACAATTCCATAGGCTTATTCGAGGGCTACGCCGAAATTAAACCAGGAGAGAACTTCAGTATCAGAGCCGGACGACAAGCATTCA
>JAQIDF010000209.1 GCA_027858145.1 Prolixibacteraceae bacterium
ACCATTCTCATAACGCACCTCCTTCTTTATTGTCAGATATCTCGTGTAAGCTTTTCAGAGAAGTATTGGTCGGAAACATCTGAACGGGTTCCTGAACTAAAAAGTCACCATTCTGTATTTGTTTTTTTAGAATACCGGCAATACGGCGCGCTGTTGCTAAACTTGCCACAGGTGCCGTACGAATATTTTTTCCTTTCACTTTAATCGTTCCCGATTGGAGTTGCTCGTAGGTTACCTGACCAAGCTTAGGCGTACCATTTGTTCCATAATCGAGCACCGAAGTTTCAATCTGGCTGTTATTAATTGACACCCGCCGGGCCATTTCAGCATCGAGAATAGGGATTGGAATGCCCATTCCAATAAAAATGCTCACCCCGTATTTCTCGTAATATGCAGCTTTAATAAACTCACCACTCATTTCCTTCAGGTTACCAATAACAGCGAGTGTCGCTGAATTTGAAACCGGAACACCAAACTCGTTTTTGGGCTTCGTAGTATGAAACTGCGTTCCCGGCCAAACTACATAACCTGTAGTGCCACCAATAAAAATACGCGTCCCCATGCCAATGGTCCTGAAGTCGGGGTCGTTAAGCAACGGGCTAAGCTCCCCCGATGTTGAATACGTGGCATTTCTCAGATTTGGGAGCAAAGTGCCCATGTAGGTGTATTTTGTTGAAGATGTAGTGTTTACCGCCACATTGTAGTTCTGATATGCATTGCGGGGGTTAAACATGAACATCTCGTTCACCGAATCCTTATTGATAACTGTTTTAATGTGCTTGCGCGGGTAGCAATCGGTACCTTTACCCCAGGCTTCAAGTTCTACATCCTTACCGTTTATAAGGTCTTCGATAACATGGGCACCTCCGTATAGCGGATTGTCGGGATTTACAGCGGAAGCACCGATGTAGGTGTCAACAGCGGCCAACCCTTCATAAGCCGGCACCCCGTTGAGCCTAATTTTCTCCATACGGATTTGTGGATCGGCATGGCCAAAATTGATGAAAGCACCACTTGAACACATGGCCCCAAATGTAGCAGTAGTTACCACATCCACTTCACGGGCAATCTCTTCGGGCGTTGCACTTTTAGCCATTTCAGCTACTTCTTCGGCTGTAACCACAACAGCATTGCCATTTTTGATTTTCTCGTTAATTTCTTGATATGATTTCATAGCATGTTAATTATCAGTCCATTTCATGGGCGGGTTTTGGCACCTTTCTCATTGCGAGAGGTTGCCAGCGGATCGTAGAGCCCGTTCTCTTACCGCTTCTCAATAATTAAAAACAATAGAAAAGTTCTTAATTTGGGGGATAAATGTAACAGCATTTTTTCAATAAAAAAAGAGTGTTCAAGCCTTCATGCGGAAGCACTCCATTTTTAATTTGAAGCAAGCCGTCCACTTTCGCGTTAGCGAAAATGCGGGGAGGCCGTCAAAAATGCTGGCAGGCGTAGGGGTGAATTTGAAGATTGACGGAGTCAATTGAAAATCGACGTAGTCAATCGGGAATGCTTAGTCGGGCTTAGCAGGGCGTTTACGTTTAAAGATTTTGAACGGATCACAATGTTGCTTTGTGAAAATATGCTATTTAAACCCAATAATTGTTCATCGTAAAAAGCTGTGTTCAAAATCTTTCCTGCCTGCTTAGCCGGACTTGGCATTTTCGAGAGCGGGGGGAGCTTATACCAATATTACATTGAAATGAACCTTCTTTCTTTATTCTTTTTTGTATCATGTTAAGTGAGACTTATTATTGAGAATTACAGCTGATGCGTTAGCCACGAATACTCGAATTAATATGGATTCTTTGAATCCATAATTCGTGTTTTTTATGATCATTTTATTGAATCATCTTAAAATATAGTGTATTACAGCCACAGGACTAGTTTGATATTTAGTGGGTCTCAATGCAGAAAGCCTGACATACAAATTACCAGGTTTCGGCAAAAAGCTATTCTAATTAAATGTCCATTTTGCTCCTATTGTCGGGAATACATTGAAACCAGACATCGTACCAAAATTATAGCTCAGCTCAACTTCAGTTCCCAGCGAGAATTTTTTATTGAAGTTGTACCATAATTGTGGCTCAGACAAGAAAACATAATCAGCACTCTGAACAGTAACAAAACCATCATCTGAAGTCAAGTGCTCTTCTCTCCAAAAATCGACAAAACCGGCAAACGACAGTTTGCTATCAAGCATATGTATGTACCATACTGCTGTAAGCTGGAAATTGTTGGGCGATGTGTTTTCCTGAATGTACTTGTACATTGCCGAGAAAGAAATTCCTTTTGAGAAATCGGATGAATTCCAAGAATAAGTACCACCCAGCAGGTAGGCATTGTTAATAAAAAAACCATTGCCAAGTCCACCATTATATTCTACATGTGCAGAAAACGGTGCATCCCAGTTTTTCAGTTCACGGGCAATTTCCCAGTACGCCTCAATTGGTCCTTTAGCGCCATAGTTGAAATCAACAAAAAAGAATGTGCTACCGTGTGCATCAGGCACAAAATTCTCTACTGTTGTTGTTAAATAATTACGGTCAGAACGAAAATCGTAATGCAACTGCAAATTTTGAGACTTAGCCAGTAACGATAACGCTACCAACACCATGATTAAAATAAAACGCTTCATTTGAATTTTTTTTTCGTCCTAATTAAAAATGATAACGGAACAGACAATAACTTAAAAACTTAAGTTAATTAAGTTTGATTTGTTATTTGCAAAAATAATTGATTTTTTACTTCAAATTATGATCTATAACATAATTCAGATAGTGATTCAATGGAATTATTGTTTTGAATGATCTAATTATCAGTTCAAATATGTCAGTACTTAACAACTGCTCATCGGTTATCTCCATTAATGGTGAAAAAGATTTATACCTCAACAAAACGATGTGTTCAAAATCTTTCGGGAATCCCTTAGGTGCGGTTTTCAGTTTATCACCGTCAAAAAGCTTGAAGTCTTTTTTAAAATCAGCCTCTTCAATAATCTCAAGAAATTCTTCCGGATTATTATAGATATCATTACGGATGGCTTTCAGTTTTGGGGCATCAGGCATAAATAATCCACCTCCAATAAATGATGCTCCTGGTTGGATGTGAAAATAATATCCCGGACTACCACCTTTTCGGCCATCGCGCGCTATGAATGCCCCGAAATTATTCTTATAGGGTCTTTTGTCTTTTGAAAAACGAAGGTCTCTGAAAATTCTGAATACACACTTTTTGGAATCCTGAAATGGTATTTCAGGGTCGAAAGCATGAATTTCGTGTATCAGCAAATCGGTTATTTGCAAAAACTGTTGACGCATATTTTGGTAAGTTTTGCGGTTTTTATCAAACCACTCTTTGTTGTTATTGGCTTCAAGTGCAGCCAAAAAATCCAGAATTTCCTTCATAATTATCTCCCTTTTCTTTTATAGGCTAATAACTTAGTGTCTCTCGGCAATAAAAAAGCAAAACTCATATTTTAATTCGATTTTGCAAACACCAATTGTACCAGCCGGTTAAAACGTAACAAAAAAGTTAATTTTAAAACTACAAATTGAAATACAAAGTATAACTTAGCACAAACGAATTTTGTTTATGAGTTTTTTAGTTGATTATCACATACACACTTCTTTTTCGGATGGAGCCGACACCTATCCGGCCTATCTTGAAAATGCGCGAAAAAAGGATTTAGCAGAAATCGGGTTTACCGACCACATCACGCTAAACCCCGTTGAGTGGAGTGTGCAGGAAATTGATTACCCGGTTTTAAAAGAAAACCTGAAAAGCCTGTGCAATAATTTTTCAGCCGATGTGCAGGTTCGCTTTGGTCTTGAAGTTGATTATTTTGAAGGCCGTGAACAGGAAATTAAACAACTTATTTCGTATTTCCCGGCCGATTATGTAATTGGGTCGGTGCATTTTTTGGGCGAGTGGAATTTCGATTCTGATAAATCGCTTTACGGAAAATGGACCAACGACACCCTTTATAAAAAGTATTTTGAACAGGTTCAGAATGCTGCAAAATCGGGTTTATTTGATGTTATTGGCCATTTCGACTTAATTAAAAAATTCAGATGCTGGCCCGAAAACGACCAGACGCACCTTTACCACGAAACACTAAACATACTAAAAGAGGCCGATGTGGTAATGGAGCTTAATACCAGTGGCATTGACCGACCGTGTGGAGAGTTCCTCCCGAACAAAAAAATACTTGAGATGGCTGCTAAAATTGGGGTGCCGGTAACATTGGGCTCCGATGCGCATCATCCCGGACAGGTAGCCCGCCATTTCGATACAGCTGTTGAATTGTTAAAAGAAGTAGGCTACAGTCGGATTACACGCTTTAGAAACCGCCAGCGGGGCGAAATATTGCTTTAGCCTAAACATTATAAATTACTGACAATAAAGTGTCGGCCTTGATTTCAGTCTCGTCCCATTCATCCTCAGCAACAGAATCAGAGGTAATACCTGCGCCAATATACAAAACCAGCCTGTCGGTAAATACCTGCATGCAACGCAGGTTTACAAACAGCAACATACGTTCGTCGAGGTTAACCGGCCCAAGATATCCCGAATAGTATGAACGGTTGTGTTTCTCGGTTTTCAACAAATAATCCATGGCCTCGTATTTGGGCAAACCACATACGGCCGAAGTTGGGTGTAACTCTGACAGCAGAGTTCCCATTTGACCGTTCACCTCGTTATAATTGAGCGAAAAATCGGTGCGCAAATGCACCAAATTTCCTGCCTTCTTGGTATATGGCCCGGTTTTGGAATACTCCGATAAGTGAAATTTATCAAGCGCCTTTTCAATATAGCAAGTAACCAAATTCTGCTCATCGTATTCTTTTTTACACCAGTTATGGAGGTTCAGGTTATCGGCACTATAGCGCCTTGTGCTTGCAAGCGACACCGTTTGAAGTTCGTTTTTATGTGAACATAACAATGGTTCGGGTGTTGCGCCTATCCACAACTTACCACCGGCATTAAACAGGTAAACAAAAGCATTGGAGTACGATGAAGTAAGCAACTGAAATATTTCGGTTAACTTATTCCGGTATTTCCGCTCGATAACTTTAATGCGGGAGAGTACAACCTTTTCAAAAACACCGGCATTTATTTGTGATTTTATCGCCTCAACCTGACTCATAAAATCGTTGCGCGAAACAACACCGTTATTAAATTCTACCGGATGTGGCTTTAAAGGTTGAAGTGATTTCAGGACATCAAAATCTGTGTAATCTGTACTGATATAGTTTAAATCGGCACGGATGAACATCGCGGGATGATTATAACCGGGTGAGAACGGGGCTATCAGAAAGCCTTTCTTGTTGAACAATCCTGCCTCGACATCTACATTAATATTATCATCGCCATTTTGTACTACAAGCCTTACCGCATCGTTATGTGGCAAACGATACACGGCAAAGAATAAGTTGTTATCAACACAATACTGTACAGCCTGAAAAAAATTCATCCCGTTTTTATTTCGATTTTTTTGAAACTATTGCATTGGTAACACGTGCCACCGAAATAAGTTTACCCGTATCATCCTTAATCTCAACATTCCATACATGCGAGGTGCGTCCTTTGTGGATTATGGAAGCTTTGGCATGCACAAAACCTTCACGAACTGAAGCTATATGATTGGCTGATACATTCATCCCGAACACGTTGTATTCATCGGGATTTATTAAGAGTAATGAAGCCCCGCTCCCCACCGTTTCGGCAAGTGCCAAAGAAGCCCCACCGTGCAAATAGCCCATGGGCTGAATGGTACGTTCGTCAACCTTCATTGTTGCTTCCAGACTTTCACCATCGATACGGGTGAACTCAATCCCGAGATGTCCGATAAGGGTGTTTTTACAGATTTTATTGATTTCGGTAAGATTCATTTTGCTTACAGTTGATGATAATGCAAAAATAAAAAACAAAAAGGGATTTAACACCTCTTCTATTCTATTGGAATGGAAAAAGCCAGTATCCGGGAGTTAAATTCAATTTTTTCAACTTTGCCATTTCCAGTGGTTGAATAGTCAAAACGATCGTTGGTAGCATTTTTAACCTGGTTCAAAGCAAACTTTGCCAGTTTGTTTTTTTCTTCCTCAGGGCTTATGCTGTTAACCTTTTCGGCAAGTAACTCCCTAACTGTTGGGTAATGCTCATCTTCGCTATAAGGCAGGCTTATATCTTGAAGCCCGGGCGGATTGAGTTCTGGATTACTTGTTGAAGCCAGTGAAGTTTTCGAAGCCAGCGGCTCAATCATCAATATTTCCCGTTGTTCGGCTATTATCGGTTTTACTTGTTCAACATTACGCGAAGGTAATTGCAGCGCTTTTAACGGTTCGTGACGAACAATAGCCTGCCGGCTAAGTTCTGTTTCCGGTTTTTCATTTAAGGCCACCACTTCAAAATAAGGAATCGAAACCGCTTGTTCATCGGGACGGTTAAACCAAAACAATGCCGCGATAAAAACAACTGCTGCCGCAGCCAAACGGTAAACCGGAAGCTTGCGCTTGCGTTTTAGCTTCTCAACATCACCATGAACAAGGGTTTTATCAGGAACCAATTTTGAAGCTTTAAACAACTTATATTCTTCAGCAGCTTTGGGATTTTGGGCAATATACTCCTGAAATTCCTTTTCATCGTTTTCAGCGTGATCGTTTTCGATGGAACGTATACAAGCTTCTTCAAAAACATCGTGTTGGTCAAACACCGATTTCTTGAGGTGTGACGAATCAAATTCGTAGTTTTCGGGTTCAATTTTGATTGTCTCAATACCTTCTAACTCTGCTTGCAGGTCGGGGTTATCACGTAAAAATGCACGCAGTTTTTCCTCCTGCCCGGCAGACAGATTGCCATCGAGCCAGTCGATAAACCATTCTTCGTAATTTTTGCGTGTAACTTCCATTTTATTATCCTCTATATTACGCTCTCCATTTTCCCGATATAATTCTTAAGAAATACCCGGGCACGGTAAATGTAAACTTTCACCTGCGATTCATTCAATTGGCATATCTTGCCAATTTCTTCATACGAATAACCTTCGTAATCGCGTAACAAAATCACCGATCGTTGCATCTCGGGCAGTTGCTTCAGCCCGGCATCCAGTATTTCTTTTAAATCGGAATACTGTCGTGAATGCGATGTCTCGGGCATTTCATTGGTGTCAGAAACAACAATCCGCTTTTCTTTGCGAACCATGTCAATCATTGTATTGTGGGCAATGCTAAACAAATACGATTTTGCCTTTTCGAAACCAATGTCACGATAATTGCGCCACAGCTTTTCAAAACTGTCCTGTACCAGGTCATGGGCACGCTCTTCATCCCTGATATTTTTCAGGATGAAGCGATAAAGCCGGTTTGCATATTGCTCTACAATCTGGTTGTACTCGCTGGTTGTCATCGATTAGGTTTGTTTACATTTTATTTGACGGATACACATCATAAAAGTTACAAAAAAAAACACTACTGACCGACAAAAAATAAATCAGGAAATTAAAAAAAAATCGGGCGACAAAATAATCATCGCCCGATAGGTTGTAAATTTGTTTTGCATCAACATAATATTTACAACCATGAGCAAAGATAGCGAGAAGAAATTAGTCGGTCAGCCGATT
>JAQIDF010000219.1 GCA_027858145.1 Prolixibacteraceae bacterium
CGAAAACTTGATGGCATTTGAAAGTATGTTGCGCAATACTATTTTTAATGCATTCAGGTCGGTACAAACAAACATACCTTCCGGCACATCATGTTTCAATTCAATTTTTTTAACTTCCGATATATCTTGCAAAAGCTTAAAACTGTATGATACGGTATCCTGTAAATCAACTTTTTCGGAAACAAAATTAAAACTTTCGGTTTGCGAATTTCCCCATACCATCATTTCTTCCAGCATATGGTGCATATTATTGGCCGTTCCATCAATTACATTGATTAATTTTCCATTCTCTGTGTCAAAATCAACAAAACGTTCTTTTAACAACGAAATCAATTGTATCATAGATGACAACGGGCTTCTCAAATCGTGAGCAATAATCTTGAAAAAACGCATTTTCATCTTGTTGGCTTCTTCCAACTCTGTCTTTTGTTTTTCCAGCAATTCATTTTTATTCTGGGTTTCCTGTGTACGATACTGAACTTTCTGTTCAAGCAACAAATTCTGTTTGGTAAAATTCCTTTCTCTGATTTTTACTATCGTAACGATGATCGCGGTAACAACAAATACAACCAGTGTAATAAACCACCAGGCATACCACCAGGGCGGAGTAACAATAATATGAACAAACCGTTGTTCGGTATTCCAGGCTCCTTCGCTGTTTGAAGCTTTAACCCTGAATATATATTTTCCGGGTTCAAGATTTGTATATGTAGCTGTGCGACGATTGCCAACATAATTCCATTCATCTTCAAAACCTTCAAGATAATATGCAAAACGGCTATTCTCAGGGCTTCTGTATGTTAATGCACTATAGCTAAAGGAAATTACATCGTCATCGTAATTAAAATTCATTACAGAATCAATCTCTACACCTTTTTCAATTACCTCAGAGTTATAGGGTTTCTGCGTTTCATTATAAATTTTCACATCGGTAATAAACACATCAGGCTCCTTGAAATTCAGGTTAATCTTATTGTAATTAAAATATGTTATGCCATGAAGTGTTCCGAAAAAGAGTGTGCTCTTTTCATTATAAAATACCGCACGCGGTATAAAGTTATTTGAAGTAAGCCCGTCATCTTTTGTTATATTGATAACCTCTCCCGACTCAGGATTATAGCGCACCAAACCCTGTTGCGTACCGATCCATAGATTACCATTTTCATCATCAGCAATTGAAACAATATTTACATCGTTGAACCCCTCTGTGATTCTTCTGAAATTATTTGATTTTGGCAGGTATTGATTTAAACCGTTTGGAGTTCCGACCCATAACCGGCCTTTTCGATCTTCAAAAACTGTAACTACCGAATTTGATGATAAAGATGAGTCACTGCTCGCAGAATACTGATAATTTTCAACTTTCTCCTGACCTTTGCGAAACACACTTAACCCCCAGGAAGTAGCCACCCAGACAGCACTGTCGGATGTACACACAACATCAAAAGTATAATCGTTTGCCAAACCGCTATTTTCAGCGTTGTAATGATTGAATGTACCCGTTTCAGAATTAAACCTGTCAACGCCCTTACCGTGAACACAAACCCAAAGTGCTCCCGAATAGTCTTCTGCAATCGCACGAACATCGTTTACTGCAATAGAATTTGTATCAGCAGCATTTGACCTGTAATTAATAAAATTGTCAGTTTCATAATCAAATTGCTGTAAACCACCCCAATATGTTCCAACCCAAATACGTCCTTTTGAATCGGTAAACAATTCATGCACAGCTCCTTTTCCCAGCGAATTCGGATTGTTGAGATCATGCTTGTAAGTTTTGGTTCTCCCTTTTATCCATTGAAATACATCAATTCCGTTAAATGGGTTTCCCATGTACAAATTCCCGTATTTATCTTCAGTAATAGCTGAAACATTATTTTCAGTCAGACAAAAAGGGCTGTTTACGTTCGAATCAAAGCGTACAAATCCGCTTGATTGTGGACTAAAATCTATCCCCCCGGGATGATGGTTTGTCCAGTAATTTTTATCGCAATCCTGAAATATCCCTGCAACATTTGAGGTAATGCTATACTCTTCATCGTCATTTGGGTAATACCCCTGAAAAAAATCACGATCCTCCACATATAATTTCAACCCGGAGTAGTCAACCATCCAAAGAAACGAGTCACGGTCAACATACAGCTGACGAACATTATAAGCATACTCATTATCCAGAATGTATGATTTGAAGTTTCCGGATTGCAAATCGTACTTAATTACGCCTGCACCATCGGTCGCAATCCAGATTTTTTCCTTATAGAATTTGATATCCGTTATGAATTTCCCCTTAAGTACTTCACCAGATATTTCAACAACATTGTATTCTTTACTTTCCGGATTAAAAACATATAATTTATTTCCACTGTCCGGGCTCACCCATATATTCTCCCGGTTATCGAAGCACATGGCCGATATAGCATCTTCGGCTACTGCAAACACTTTTTCAAAGCTTTGGGTATCGTAACTAAAACGATAAATCCCATCCGATTCACTTACATACATTGTTGAATCACTACTTTGCAACAATCCGGTTACGTGAGCTGAGCTCATGCCGCGGGTTGATTGTTCATCCGCAATTACTGAAATCGAATCGGTATAATAACTATAACGGCATATTTTTGAATTCAGGCATATCCACAGATCACCATGTACATCGGCAAATAAATCTTGAACACTGGACTCTTCAATTCCAAATGAATTTGATTCATTAGTGAGATAATATTCAAACTCACTACCATCAAAACGTTGCAGACCGTTATCCGCTCCAATCCAAATAAAACCCAGCTTATCCTGTTCAATTTTATTTATATATATCGACGAAAGTTTACTGTTTTGCTCAAACCCGACAAAACGAAGATCAACGGTCTGACCAAGTGCTGAATTCAGAAAAAACAGCATCAAAATACTTACAATAATTTTCATTAATTTTCTCCCCCTTAACCTTAACCCAATAAAATTCCTCATCAAAAATACGTATCTTTCAGTAAATTACAAAAAACAAAACTCTGTGATTAATATCATTTATTTGAAATAGAGAAAATAATTGTATTTTCGGCACGTTCCGTACAATATTACTCTTCTAAAATACGACTATCGTTAATTTCAAAAAATTTAAATATTGACTAATGAATATTATTAAAATTTATTTTTTACTGGCACTTATTACGCTTTCTTTCAGTGTTTCATCACAAAATTTAAAAACAATAACTCTTGAAGATTTTGTCACTCAACATACTTTCAAAAGCGAAACTGTTGATAAGGTAAAATCTATGAATGACGGAGAACACTTTACGTCGTTGAAAGATAAAAAATCGATTGCAGAATACAGTTACAAAACAGGCGAAGAAACCAATGTAATTTTCAGTCTCGATATGGTTGAAGATTGTCCGGTTGAAAGCATTACAGATTATGAACTCAGTAACGACGAACAACGCATTTTAATTGAATCGAACAAAAAGAGTATTTATCGCAGGTCGTACACAGCCGAATACTATGTATGGGACAATTATACTGAGAAGCTTTATCCTGTTTCGGATTATGGGCCACAGCAAGTTGCAACCTTTTCTCCAAACGGCGAGCGAATCGCTTTCGTCAGAGACAATAACATTTTTATTAAAACAATCCGTTTTGGCACCGAGCTACAGGTAACAAACGATGGTGAATTCAATAAAATTATCAACGGAGTTCCCGACTGGGTTTACGAGGAAGAATTCAGCTACAACAAAGCATTTTCATGGTCGCCCGACAGTAAAATGCTGGCATTTGTAAAATTCAACGAAACCGATGTAAAGGAATTCAGCATACCTATGTACAAAGGACTGGCGCCTGAAAAGGAAGAGAACCGGATTTATACCGGAAGCTATACATACAAATATCCGAAAGCCGGTGAAAAAAATTCAGAAGTAAGTGTTCATGTTTTCGACATCAAAACACGTACAACCATTAAGGCCGAAACAGGTGAAGAAACTGATATTTATATTCCACGTTTAAAATGGACACCTGATGCAAATAACCTGGCTATTTTCAGATTAAACCGCCTTCAAAACAAGCTCGATTTATTGTATGCTAACCCCTACACCGGACTAACACGAACTGTTTTCACCGAAGAAAACAAAAAATTTATTGATGAAAATTTTCTTGATTTTTTCACCTACCTTGAAGATAATGAACACTTTGTTATTCTAAGCGAACGCGACGGCTGGGCACACCTTTACCTGTATAAAAACACGGGCTTTTTTGAGAAACAACTTACATCAGGTAATTTTGATGTGACTGATTTCTATGGGTATGATCCTGACAGAGAGACATTTTATTTTCAGGCTGCCAAAAAATCGCCACTTCAACGTGAAGTTTATGCTTTCAAAAGCAAAAACGAAGAAGTAGAGGAAATTTCTCAAAAGGAAGGGACAAACACAGCTATTTTTAGCAAGGACTACAAATATTACATCAATTTCTTCTCGAATAATGAGACCCCTGAAGTAGTAACCCTATTTAATAACCGGCGGGGAAAGGCAATTCGTAAAATTGAAGATAATTCAGACCTAAAAGAAGCACTGGCAGAATACGAATTGCCATCGCACGAATTCTTTCAATTTACAACATCCGAAGGAATAGTACTCAATGGCTACATGCTGAAACCGTCTGACTTTGATCCCGATAAAAAGTATCCGGTAGTGATCAGTCAATACAGCGGCCCCAACTCTCAGGAAGTAAGGGACAAATGGAAAATCGACTGGCACTCATTTTTGGCCGGACAAGGCTACGTTATAGCTTTTGTCGACCCACGGGGAACAGCTGCCCGGGGTGAAGATTTTCGTAAATCAACATACATGCAACTAGGTAAACTTGAGTCGGAAGATCAGGTTGAAGCAGCAAAGTACCTGGCATCACTGTCGTATATCGATGAAGGCAATATTGGTATTTGGGGGTGGAGCTTTGGCGGCTTCACTACAGCTTTAAGCTTATCAAAAGGAGGTGAACTTTTTAAAGCCGGCGTGGCAGTTGCCCCGGTTACCAACTGGCGTTATTACGATACCGTTTACACTGAACGATACATGCGCACACCGCAACAAAACCCCGATGGTTATGATGATAATTCGCCAATAAACAATGTGGAAGGCATAAAAAGCAATTTATTAATTATTCATGGTACAGCCGACGACAACGTTCATGCTCAAAACACTTATGAATACAGTGAAGCACTTGTACAGGCCGGTATTCAGTTTGACATGCACATGTACACAAACCGAAATCACTCAATTTCTGGCGGCAACACACGCATGCATCTGTTTAACAAGATATTCAATTATTTTGAGACACACCTGAAACAATAGATCGTTAGATTTTAGACATGAGACAATAGACTTG
>JAQIDF010000262.1 GCA_027858145.1 Prolixibacteraceae bacterium
TCTTCCCTGAAATCGAAATTGCTGAGTGAACGGGCGTTTTTTGTTGAGTTAACCCCGTATTTTTTGAAGTTGATTACTGGATTGAATGCTTTAAAGTTATCGATGCTTAGATTCTTGTAAAAGAATGCCTGATGAAGCCTGGCGCCGCGAAGTTCTATTTTTGGAAATTCAAGGTTTAATTGTTGCTCGTGGCTTTGTATACGTTCGCTTACTGTTGCATCTGTAGTTATCGGTTTAATTGTGAGGTTGTAGGCACTTGCTTTGTGACCAAGGCTCGACAAGCGGAGTGAGTCGGTAAACAGCATGTGCGATTTGTCGGCAAGCTGAAGTTTAATATCACTGAAAAGCAGGTTGAATTGTTCGGCAAAAAATATTTTATCAGTCTGATAAAATGTAGAGCTGTCGACCGACAACTCGTGCAATTCGAAATTGTATTTCGTAGAGAAAAAACCTGACTCTTCAGTTTCTGTAAGGTAATTATATTGTATAGTGCCGTTAGAAATAATCGTGTTGTTAACATAGATCCCCTTTAGGTAATCGCGTGTTTTTTCAAGAATAATGCTTTTATCACGTGTTTGTTGTTTTTTTATGAATCGGGGCTCAAAACCAATTTTAGTGTATGTATTGTTTAATTGAAGCTTTTCCATTTCAATTTTTTGTTCGTGATAAAATGCACGAAAATCAATCTCAGAAAAAACTGATTGCTTACTAGTTACATTTATAGTTGTGTTGGTTTGGGTTTTAATGGTGTCGTTAACCGGGGCAAATGATATTTCACCTGTTGACAGCGAATGTGTGGCTGAATTTGCTTTTAATTTTTTAATCGTAAGCCGGTGAATGTTGTCGATGTGGTTAAGCGTGAATTTATCGGCTTCAAGGTTTATGTTTTGGGACGATAAAATGCGGTTGCGGTTTTTGTATGATGTTGGATCGGCGCGAAAATTATGAAAAGTCAGGTTTACCCCTTCAATTATTTGTGCGGGTTTGTCTGAATTTGATGGTATCAGTTTTACCATTGCATTGTAAAATGAAAAACGGCCTACCGAGACCCATTTCATTGTGTTTTCAATAAAGGAATAGAAATTGATTTCGTTAATTGGTGTCCCCTGTGTGATTTGGCTCCCAAATTTTATAGTGATATCGGTATCATGAAAGTCCATCGATTCGATATGCAGTGTGTCGGCAATGTTCAAATAGCTGATACCCGGAATATTCATTTTTATATTGGGCATGGCAACGGTGAACCGGTTGTTTTTAGCGTTTTCAGTTCCCTGCAATGGCCTTAGTTGTATATTCTTTGCGTTTACTATGTTCGTTAACAATGATAAATCGATGTGCTCTATTTCGATGAAGTGGACACTGTCGGGCAGTTTTTTATGCAAGTTTTCAACCACGAGTTTTAAATCAGAAATATCGAACGGGTAGGGCGTTTCGGTATATTTGATACCGCCGATTTTAAAATGCGTTGCTTCAAGATTTATTGTGGGGTTTATATCGCCAAGTGCAAACAGGGTGTCGATGTTCATGTTGGCACCGCTAAAACGTAAGGTGTCGAAAAAAACTTCTGAGAAAAATGGAATGCTAAGTGTGTCTCCTTTAACAATATTTTTGTTTGACAGTTGTTTCATACTCACTTTTTCCCCCGTTTTTAAGCGCAAATCAGGCTTTATGGTAGTAAGCTTTGTTGCACGGAACTGTCGTTTGGCAAGGATTGAAAAAATATTAATGTTGTCAATTTCAAGTGATTCAGTATAAAAGAAATAGCTTTCAGTGCTATCTGAAGCTAAGTTTTCACGGGTGGGTTCAAATTTGATGTCACTAATGGATAATCGTTTATGTCTTAATTCAACATCGAGCTTGTTAAAATGCAAGCGGTATTGTTTGTCGGTGTGTAAATAGATATATTCCGACAGGTTGTTCCGAATTATTTTTTCGGCGTTATAAAAGATGTAGCCTGCTGCACCTGCAATAAGCGCAACTAATGCTATCGCTATAATAAGCGGCCATTTTCTTCTTCCTTTGTGTTTGGTTTTGTTCATGTTTATCTGCCTACCAAAATAGTAAAAAAGACTTCAGTTGTAAAATAAAATGTACTTGATTTTTAAATAAATAATTCTCTAACTACACCAAAGAACCTATTTTTCTTCTATTTTTGTGGATTCAAAAGAGTTTTATTATGTCAGAAAATGATTTTGAGCATATTGCTTATTCAAAAGATGTCATCGAATTTGTAACGGTGGCCAATGAGTATTGTGCTTTTATTGAAAATCATGCTTCGATTAAGCGTGGTGAGTTTGTTGAAAAAGTACAGAAAATCTATCCGTTACTTTATCTCAAAGCATCTATGCTACCCGATGTTGAAGATGAAAATGTTGAGACGCCGGCTAAATATGTAACAGAAGTTGATTACAGCTTTCTGATGCAAAAAATAAGTGAAAAACTGGCACGTTTCGACAGTTACCAAGAGGTGTTTGATGCCGACATGCAATTTAGCGAAGGCGCTGTTGAAGCCAGTATTGCTGAGGATATTTGTGATATCTATCAGGATTTAAAAGATTTTTTAATGGCTTACCGTGTTGGTACAACAGAAATAATGACCGATGCAATTTGGGAATGCCAGAAAAATTTCAGCGAATACTGGGGGCAGCGCTTGGTTAATAGCTTGCGGGCTATTCATCACGTTGTTTATTCCGATGACGACATCAATGAAGATGAACCAGAAGTTTTTTCATCTCCTGGTGATGAGGTGACTCCGCATAAAGAGGATGGCTGGGTTAACAAACATTTTAATAACTATTCAGACGACGAGAAATAAATGACCTACAAAGAGTCAATTACAAAAGAAGAGCTTCAGGAGCTTCCTAAAAAGCAATTTGACGGAGAGGTGGTTGTGGTGACAAATAAAAGCGATGCCCAAAAGGCTGTGGCTTACTTGTCGCAGTTTCCATTTTTAGGCTTCGATACCGAGACCAAGCCTTCCTTCAAAAAGGGACAGATAAACAAAGTTGCCTTATTACAGTTATCTACTGATGATAAAGCTTTTTTATTCAGGTTGAAACATTTCGAAATGCCTGATTCTTTGTTAAAGTTGTTGTCTAATCCTGACATCATAAAGGCAGGGGCTGCCATTCGCGATGATATTAAAGCATTGAAGGAAAAGCGATATTTTAAAGATGGCGGTTTTTTCGAGCTGCAGGATGAAGCCGTGGATATTGGTTTGAAAAATTTTAGCCTGAAAAAAATGGCCGGGATCGTGCTGGGGATAAAAATTTCAAAGGCGCAACAGTTATCAAACTGGGAGTCAAACGAGCTTACTGAGGCACAGCAACGTTATGCATCAACCGATGCTTGGATATCATTTAAAATTTACGAGCATTTCATGAATCATCGCGATGCTACTGTTTTGCCATAAAAATTCTACATGGAAAAAAATTCACAAATAATACTTAAGTCGGGGAAAGACCAATCGCTTAAGCGCTTTCATCCCTGGGTTTTCTCTGGTGCCATAAAAGAAATACGTGGAGCTGTAAACGAAGGCGATGTGGTGGACGTGTTGTCTAACAAACACGAATTGCTCGGGATCGGTCACTACCAAATAGGTTCTATAGCCGTTCGCGTGTTTTCATTTACCGATGCTGAAATCAATCAATCTTTTTGGGTTGAAAAATTGAACGATGCAGTATCGTTGCGAAAAGAATTATTGAAGCCGGAATCTACAGAGACCAATATCTATCGCCTCGTTCATGGCGAAGGTGACGGCATGCCGGGTTTAATTGTCGATTTTTATAATGGAACAGCAGTAATGCAGATGCATTCGATAGGGATGTACCGCATTCGCGAACAATTGGCACAATGCCTGAAGGATGTGATGGGCGATGAACTCAAAGCCGTTTACGATAAAAGTTCGAAAACTATTCCTTATAAATCAGATGTGAAACCTGTAGATGGTTTTATTCTTGGGAAGTTAGAGCCCGATGTCGTATCGGAATATGGTAATCTTTTTACAGTTGATTGGGTTGAAGGCCAGAAAACTGGTTTCTTTATCGACCAGCGTGAGAACAGGCGCCTGCTTCAGGAGTATTCCGAAGGTCGCGATGTACTGAACATGTTTTGCTATACGGGTGGTTTTTCATTTTATGCCATGCGTGGCGGGGCAAACAAAGTACATTCGGTCGATTCATCGGAAAAGGCTATTGAGCTTACCAGAACAAATGTTGAGCTGAACTTTTCGGGCGATAAAAGGCATGAGGCTTTTGCGGAGGATGCTTTCGTTTTTATGAAAGATATCAAAGACAAATACGACTTAATTGTGCTCGACCCTCCGGCTTTTGCCAAACATCAGCGTTCGTTAGGTCAGGCTCTGAAAGGATATAAGCGTATTAATACGCGGGCATTTGAACAAATACGTCCTGGCGGAATCGTTTTCACGTTTAGTTGTTCACAAGTAGTCACAAAAGATAAGTTCAGGGAAGCAGTATTTTCAGCAGCGGCCATTTCAGGGCGCAATGTGCGTATTCTTCATCAACTTACACAACCAGTGGATCACCCCGTAAATATTTATCATCCCGAAGGCGAATACCTTAAAGGGCTGGTGCTTTATGTAGAATAAAGTACCTCGTGGTAAATCTCCTTTATCGTTTCTTCTTCATTCTCCCAGCAAAGTTTATTGCCGGCAATTTCACAGTTCTCCTTCCATTCGTTTAGCAACTGTGGAGAGGACATCATGTTTTTCAGGCCAGTAGCAATTTTTTCCGGAGTTACTTCATCGATGAGAACACCCACGTTATAGGTTTTTACTATGTTTTTGATTTCGGGGAGCGAGGAAGCTAAAACCGGAATCCCTGCCTGTATGTAATTAAATAATTTGTTGGGTAAAGCCAGTCGGTAGTTAAGCCCCATGTCTTTTTCTATCGATAATCCAATTGATGCATGTGGCGTAATCTTAGCCAGTTCTTCAGGCGAAATCCGTCCTGTAAAAATAACTTTGTCGGTCAGGTTTTCATTACGCACAATTTTCTGGCATTCTTCAAACTTGTCGCCATCACCGGCAATCACCAATCGCATATTTTCAATACGCTTCATAGCTAAAATTGCCTCTTCAACACCACGGCCAAGATTTATGGCTCCCTGGTAAATAATAAACGAAACATCTGTCGGAAAAGACAAATCAGAGGTTCTTGTGCGTTTGTCATGTTTTGTTTTTTTGGGAAGGTTGCGGACAAGTTTAAAATTGTTGCCGTATTTTTCATGGTATATTTTTGCAATTCCCGGGCTTACAGTATAGCAATGTTGAAGCTTGGGAACGATGAGTTTTTCTATCTGTTCCCATATTTTTTGAATGCCCGGGCGATTAATAAGTTCTGGCACTTCGGTGAAATACTCATGACTGTCGTAAACAATGGGTTTTCGCTTGAGTTTACTTGCAATAAAGCAGGCCGGTAAGGTGTCTAAATCGTTAGCAACAACTACATCGTAACGGTTAAAAAGCAGGTGAAAAAACAGCCTGATATTGTAATTTGCATAAAATAATGCTCCTTTATTGAACCATAACCTAAACCTTTTTGAAGCGATTTCATCACATTGGAATGGCAAACTTTGTGGTAGTTTTCGCCCGGCCATAGTAACGCTGAATCCCATACCGATGAGCGTTTGTGCAATTTTTTGCACACGGATGTCAGTGGCCAGGTCGTTGGTCACGGCTAAAATTAATTTTGGAGACTTGCTATTTATTGTATTGTTGTGTTTCTGCATTTGAATCGCTTATTCCTAACAAAACTAACGGATTTTTTCGATATTTGGAGATTGATTAAAACAGAGAAGCGAAGTTCGCTTTTTGAATTTATAAAGGAGATAATGATACGTTTACTAGATGATTACGATTTAACAGCATATAACACTTTTAAAATAAGCGCAAAGGCCGGTAAGTTTTTTGAGTTTACCGAGGCTGAAGAACTGATGTTTTTCCTACAGGAAGAAGGATTGCCCAAAAATTATTTTGTATTGGGGGGCGGAAGTAACCTGTTGTTGAAAAATGATTTTGACGGACTGATAATTTACCCCAATATCCCCGGTGTGGGAGAGGTAGGTGAAGACCGAAACAATATTTTTTTGGAAGCCGGGGCCGGAGTTGAGTGGGATGAACTGGTTCGCTTATCAGTTGTTTATGAGCTGGGGGGGCTGGAGAATTTGTCACTCATTCCGGGTAAAGTAGGAGCAGCACCGGTTCAGAATGTTGGTGCTTATGGCGTAGAAGCGAAAGAGCATATTCATTTGGTGCGTGCTGTTGATTTGCACACAGGACAAAAAGTTGAATTTACTAACGAACAGTGTCGGTTTGGTTATCGTGATTCGATATTTAAGAATGAACTAAAGAACAAAGTTGTGATAACCTCAGTTGTTTTTAAGCTGGATAAGTTTCCCGAATACAACCTGGAATACGGCGCTTTAAAAGCAGAAGTAGAAAAGAAAGGCGAAACAACGCTTCAAAATGTCAGGGATGCGGTAATTAGTATTCGCGAAGCAAAATTACCGGATCCTGAAAAAATTGGTAATGGAGGGAGTTTTTTTAAAAATCCGGTTGTTAATGACGATGTTGCTCAAAAACTTAAAGATGAGTATAAGGGTATGCCGGCTTATCCGTCTGGTACAGAGGGGAAAACAAAACTGGCAGCAGGTTGGTTGATTGACCAATGTGGCTGGAAAGGTTATTGTGAAGGTAATGTTGGGGTGCATAAAGAACAAGCTTTGGTGCTTGTGAATTATGGTGGTGCCACAGGAATTGAAGTTGTTGCACTGGCTGAAAAAATAAAACAGTCGGTAAACGAAAAATTTGGAATTGAATTGATGCCTGAGGTGAATATTATTGGATAGATGTTGAAAGCATTTTATATGATATTAACATCAATTGTGATGTTTTTCGGCGTAATATTTGGAATTGCGTTCCGAATTTCGGCGTAATATTTGGAGTTAAAGTACAGATGTTGGCGTAATATTTGGAATATATTCATAAATTTATACCATTGTTGAAGGTTGATAAAATTAAAAATTGTGAAAAACCGTAAAATAAAGGCATATATAAAAGAGCGTAGCGCATCTAAAACAGGAAAGATATTTGTTTTTACCGGGGCCAGACAAACAGGAAAAACAACGTTGTCGCGACATTTGTTCCCAGACTTTAGTTATCTTTCTATTGATGACCCGGTATTACGAGGACGCTATAAGCAATTAAGTGCTAAACAGTGGTTTTCTCAATTTCCAAAAGCTATATTAGATGAAGTTCAGAAAGAACCTGTCTTGATTGAAAGTATAAAATCGGTTTATGAACAATGGGATGATATTCAATATGTACTTTTAGGTTCCAGTCAATTTCTTTTACTGGAAAAAGTGAAAGAAAGTCTTGCCGGCCGTTGTTTGATATTTGATTTATTGCCTTTAACAATACCGGAACTAAGAACTGAGAGTTGGGACGATGTAATTGAAGATTCTGTTTTTCAAAAGTTTGTTATAAATAATATTTCGGTCGATGGATTACTCCCGTCTTTTATGCTTGATGAAAAGATGGTTGATAAACTTAAGGTATGGGAGCATTATTTTAAGTTTGGGGCTTATCCTGCAATTTCCGATGCAGAACTTTCAGATAATGAAAAGAGGGACTGGCTGAAAAATTATGTGCGGACATATCTTGAACGGGATATTCGGGATTTGGCTTCATTTCGTGATTTAGAACCTTTTCAGAAGCTACAGCAGTATTTAGCGTTGAACACGGGAAATCTGATAAATGCCTCTGCAATAGGAAATCAAATTGGAGTAACCTCAAAAACGGTACATCGTTATATTAATTATTTTGAGATTAGTTATCAGGCTATCGTTTTACAAGCATGGTCGCGCAATAAAAATAAAAGACTGATTAAAACGCCTAAAATTCATTATCTGGACAATGGTGTAATTCAGGCCGTTCTGAATAAACAGGGAACAATATCCGGCAATGAGTTTGAAAGCCTTGTAATTGCCGAAATGTATAAACAATTAAAGAATATGCAGGCACCGGTAAACTTGTATCATTTGCGTACCCACGATGGAAAAGAAGTTGATTTTTTGGTAGAACTTCCTGATGGGTATTACGCTTTTGAAATAAAAATGACAGAAAAAGTCAGGGCTTACGATGCACGCCACCTTCAAGGGTTAAGTGAAATTTTGGATAAACCATTATTGCATTCTTTTTTATTATCGAATGATTATGACACCCAATATTTTGATGATAAAACAACTGCATTAAACGTGACTTATTTTTTAAGTTAAAACAGCTAATAAAAAGAATAAAACTACAGTGAAGTTAAAAGTAACATCGGCATACGAACCTACAGGCGACCAGCCGTACGCCATCGAACAGCTTTCGCAAGGACTTGACCGGGGCGATTTTGCCCAGACCTTACTTGGTGTTACCGGCTCGGGTAAAACTTTTTCAGTGGCAAAAGTTATCGAGAGGGTTGAACGACCCACATTGGTGCTCAGTCATAACAAAACCCTTGCCGCGCAACTATACAGCGAGTTAAAAAGCTTTTTTCCTGACAACCACGTAGAATATTTCGTCTCATATTACGACTATTATCAACCCGAAGCATATTTACCGGTATCGGATACGTACATTGAAAAAGATTTGTCGATAAATA
The DNA here is from genome assembly GCA_027858145.1 of Prolixibacteraceae bacterium. GTDB lineage: Bacteria > Bacteroidota > Bacteroidia > Bacteroidales > Prolixibacteraceae > Roseimarinus. The sequence continues at coordinate 8,670 of JAQIDF010000262.1, forward strand.
AAGAGATTGAAAAGTTGCGTTTGAGTACGACTTCGGCATTGCTATCGGGACGGCGCGATATCATTGTTGTTTCATCAGTATCGTGCCTGTACGGTATTGGTAACCCCGACGATTTTCACGAGAACCTTGTTGAAGTTAAGGTAGGCGATATGATTGCCCGCAATGCCTTTTTGAGGAAACTCGTTAATGGTTTATACTCCCGCAACGAAGTGGAGTTTCAGCGTGGAAATTTCAGGGTAAAAGGGGATACTGTTGATATTTTTCCGGCTTATGCCGATACTGCCCTTCGCATTACTTTTTGGGGCGATGAAATTGAAGAAATTGAGAGCTTTGAGCCGGAATCGGGGCGGGTAATCGAAGAAATGGAGCTTGTGATTATTTATCCGGCAAGCATTTTTATTACAACGCAAAGCCGAATGCAGGCAGCGATTCGTAACATTCAGGATGACCTGGTTAAGCAGGTTGACTATTTTAAAGAAATTGGAAAGCCACTGGAGGCTAAACGAATAGAAGAACGGGTTGAGTACGACCTCGAAATGATGCGGGAACTGGGCTATTGTCCGGGCATCGAGAATTATTCGCGCTATTTTGACGGAAGGGAACAGGGAACAAGGCCTTTCTGTTTACTAGATTATTTTCCCGATGATTATTTGATGGTGGTAGATGAGAGCCACGTTACCATTCCTCAAATCAGGGCGATGTATGGTGGCGACCGGGCGCGTAAACTAAATCTCGTTGAATATGGTTTCAGGTTGCCGTCGGCTGTTGATAACCGCCCCTTGAAATTTGAAGAGTGGGAGGGTATGATAAACCAGATTCTGTTTGTAAGTGCCACGCCTGCCGATTATGAGTTAGAAAAGTCAGAAGGCGTTGTGGTAGAGCAGGTCATTCGTCCTACCGGCTTACTTGACCCCCGGATTGAAGTGCGCCCAAGTGAAAATCAAATCGATGATTTGATGAACGAAATCCAGATTCGTGCTGAAAAAGGGGAGCGTGTACTGGTAACCACTTTGACCAAAAGAATGGCAGAGGAGCTTACAAAATACCTGACCCGCATGGGCGTGAGAACTCGTTACATACACTCGGACATTGATACACTTGAGCGTATTGAAATTCTTGAGGGATTGCGGAATGGTGAATTTGACGTTTTGGTGGGAATAAACCTCTTGCGTGAAGGGCTCGATTTACCGGAGGTATCACTCGTGTCTATTCTCGATGCTGATAAAGAGGGGTTTCTGCGCTCTGAACGTGCGTTGGTGCAAACAGCAGGTAGGGCAGCCCGTAATGTAAACGGATTAGTTATAATGTATGCTGATAAAATAACCAATTCGATGCAAAAAACCATCGATGCAACGGAGTATCGCCGAATAAAGCAGTTGAAATATAACGAAGATAACGGTATAACACCTACGGCTATAGTGAAAGCCAGTCGTGAGATTATAGGGGCTGAAAGCCGACGGAAATCTGCCATGCAAAAAGAATCGAAAGCATATTCAGGCGAAGGAAAAGATGTTGCCGCCGACCCGGTTGTGCAATACATGAACAGCGAGGCTTTGGAGAAAGCTATCGCAAAAGTGAAGAGAGAGATGGAAAAATCGGCCAAAGAGCTTGATTTTATTCAGGCCGCCCAATATCGCAACGAAATGTACCGTTTACAGGAAATACTAAAGAATAAAAAATAATAATTGTAGTTTTGATGTAATGAGAACATACTTGCTTCTTTTCGTTTTACTTTCGCTGTCATTGTCGCTAAAAGGGCAATTATCTGAAGGTGGCATGCCCCTGGATGTGCCGGTTCTCAAATCAGCTGCATCGGGTCATGTTATTGAGCTTCCATCTTACAAAATTGAAAAGAAAGCTACATCGGTAAAACATGACGGTTCGTTCAAAAGTATCACTTTTGCCCATTCGTTTGAGGTAAACTACACAAAAGAAAACTCGGGAACTTATTTTGAGCACAATAATCTCAGAATTTGGAGAGTACATATAAAATCGGAAGGTGCAAAGTCGTTAAACCTTATTTTTTCAAAATTTTATGTGCCTAACGATGCCAGGTTGTTTGTTTTTAATCCTGATAAAACGGTTGTTTTAGGCGCTTTCACCTCAAAGAATAATAAGCCCTTTAAAAAACTGGCCATCTATCCACTTCCCGGAGATGAGCTTATTTTACAATACGAAGAGCCAATAAATGCTGAATTTGAAGGGGAGCTTGAAGTCGGAAAAGTGAATCATGATTTTATAGGTATTGTATCACTTAAAAACAGTTGGGAAAGGCGTTTGTCGGGCGATTGCAATATTGATGTTAACTGTGAAACAGAATCGGGATTACAAATGCAACAAAGGGGTGTTTGTCGTATTTTGGCTGGTAATGAATTAGGAACAGCAACCCTGATGAACAATACGGCAGAGGACGGACGGCCGATGCTCTTATCGGCTTATCACATCTATGATGATGAAGAAACGGCGCAGATTACTATTTTCGACTTTAATTACGAAAGCCCTTTTTGTACGGAGATTGATGGATATGATAACCAGTCGATAAGTGGGGCTATGGCACTGGCATCGTCTGAAAAACTTGATTTTATGCTGGTTGAGCTTAGTGCTATGCCACCTGTAACATTTCGCCCGTATTACGTGGGGTGGGATGCAACAAATAAACTGCCATCTAACACCTACACGATTCATCATCCTAATGGCGACACAAAAAAAATATCACATGATGAAGGCCAGTGCGATTCAATGACCTTTTCGCGCAAGTTTCTGGAAAATAGCCACTGGAAAGTATTCAACTGGGAAGAAGGTACAACCGAAGCCGGATCTTCCGGTGCATGTTTATTTAATACTGAAAAACGTGCTGTCGGAACACTTTCGGGAGGGTATGCTTTGTGTTCGAATAACTCGTACGATGCTTTTTCAAGGCTTGATAAAATGTGGGATGTATATTCCGGTGATTCAATGCAATTGGAATATTGGTTGGATCCTATACAAACAGGTGCTGAAATAATGAATGGTTTCGACCCTTATGAAGCGACGGAGGAGAATTGCACCGCGATTAGTAACTTTACCATTTATGATAGTTTGAGAAGTACGAAAACCTCTGTTGATTTAGAATTGATCAGCGAGGTTGGAGAGCGGTTTAACCAGCTTGAAAATGCTTCTTTATCGGGAGTGGCTATTGGTATCGACAGTATTAAAGGCGGGGCGCCAAATTCTGAAATTGTTATTCGCCTATATTCAGGTGAAGAAAAGCCCGTTTGGGCTTTAAAACAGTACCGGTTCTCTATGTCGGGTATTACCGGGAATGCGATGAATTATTTTAATTTTGGAGAGGCTGTTGATGTTGAGGGAAGTTTTTACATTTCAGTTGTTCTAACCAATGGAGACGATTACATTTCTGTTTATCAGTCGGCGAAGCGTAATGTGGCAAACAGCAATACCATGTTTGTAAACGATAATGGCCTATGGATGTCGATGACAGAATACAACGGAGATACAAGTGGTGCGTCATTATTAATGCAAGCAACAGTTTGTGGTGCTTCATTTGTACAAGATTCTGATACTATAGATGAAAACGATTGGGTAAAGGTTTACCCAATTCCTGCCAATAACTATTTTGTTGTTGAATTTGAAAACGAGTCATCTCTGCATCATGTCAGTCTTTTTGATATGACAGGCAAATTGATTTTTAGGAAAGAATATTCACACCGGGATTATGCCGAGATTGATGCATCTCAATTCATTCCGGGCATTTATATTGTAAATGTTAATAGTAACGGGATAAATACCCGAAAAAGATTAATTGTGAATCATTAAATGTTTAATAAGCCGAGTTAATTAATTTCTGGATATACAAAAGATTATCATCAAAACTACGGTTTAGCTTAACAACTTTTGATAAAGGCACACGAACAATCTTTTCGTTATGAAGGCCAACCATTATGTTTTTCTGATCGTCTAAAAGAGCGTCAATTGCAGCAACTCCCATTTGAGTAGCAGCTACACGGTCGGTGACAGTTGGACTACCGCCACGTTGCATATGACCCAGTATCGATACACGTACACCTATTTCGGGATATTCTTTTTGAACTTTATTTGCTAATTCAAGTGCTCCGCCGGGACGGTCGCCTTCGGCTACCATAATTATACCTGAACGTTTTTTTGTTTTATAATCTTCAGCTAAGAATATTTCCAGGTCTTTCTCTTCATCCTGCACTTCTGGTATGAAAGTCACTTCTGCACCGCAGGCTACACCGGCTTTAAGCGCCAATGCTCCGGCTTCATGCCCCATCACTTCGATGAAAAAAATGCGTCCGTGTGATTGCGCGGTGTCTTTAATTTTATCAACCGCTTGCATAACCGTATTTAGGGCGGTGTCGTAACCTATAGTGTAATCCGTTCCGTACATATCGTTATCGATAGTACCAGGAATTCCTATAAACGGCACATCAAATTCTTGCGAAAAGATAAGCGCACCAGTAAAACTACCATCGCCACCGATTACGATAACAGCATCAATTTCGTGTTTCTGAAGGTTTCTAAAAGCTTTCTCGCGCCCTTCATATGTCCTGAAATCTTCGCTTCGTGCAGTTTGAAGAAAAGTGCCTCCCTGCTGCATGATGCCACTTACATCATTAGCTTTCATATTAGCAAAAAAGTCATCTTCTATCATGCCCTGGAAGCCGCGCTTAATACCATAAATCTCGAAATTATTAGCCAGTCCGGCCCGTGTCACAGCTCTTATTGCGGCATTCATGCCCGGAGCATCGCCTCCCGATGTGAAAACAGCAATTCGTTTGAATTCTTTGTGCATAGTCATTTGTCTTTGTTTTTTTCAATTTGTTGTTTTACTTCTTCCATAAGCCATCGTGGAGTAGAAGTGGCGCCACAGATCCCGATGGTATCTGTTTTTTCAATCCATTCTGGTTTTATTTCATCTGGCGAAGAAATAAAAAAAGTATTGGAATTTTGTGATTTACAAACACCATATAATGATTTTCCGTTTGAACTTTTTTTCCCACTCACAAAAATAACCTTATCGAACTTTTTGACGAATTCTTTAAGGTGGGGTACCCTGCCAGCCACCTGCCGGCAAATGGTGTCATGAATGATAACATCATTTTTTGCCCTTGATTCAATTTCTGAAACTATTTTTTGAAAATCATCCACGGGCATGGTGGTCTGACTGTAGATTTCAATGGGTTTATTAAAATCTATATTTTTTAAATCATCGTAGGTTGTGACTATAATCGATTGGTTTTGAGTGTGACCATTGAGACCTATAACTTCGGGATGTTGTTTTTTTCCAAATATTACTAATTGTCCCTGCTTTTCTTTGATATTGTGAAAGCTTTGTTTTATTCGGTCTTGAAGCTTTGATACCACGGGGCATGTAGCATCAATGGTTTTATTGTTGTTTTGGTTCAACTTGTTGAATGTTGACGGGGGCTCACCGTGGGAACGAACCAGAACCGTTGCGTTTTGGGTTGTATTCAGCTTGTCTGCATGAATAGTATCCATGCCTTTTTTTGTCAGACGGCTGATTTCTTCCTGATTATGGACAATGTCGCCCAAACAATTCACATGTTCACCATCGTCAATAAGCTCTTCTACCTTATCGATAGCTCGCTGAACACCAAAGCAAAACCCCGATTTATTATCAATTTCAATGTGCATTTCTTACCGCTTCAACTTTTTCCAGTAACCATTCGTTTTGCTTTTTGGGGATCATGTTGCTGTTGTCGAGCACAATAGCATCATCGGCTTTTATGAGCGGACTTTCTTCTCTGGTAGAATCAATATGGTCGCGCTCTTCAATGTTTTCCAGTATCTCGTCAAACGAAACATCGAGGCCTTTAGCTTTTAATTCGTCATATCTGCGCTGTGCCCTTATTTTTGTAGAGGCTGTCAGGAATATTTTTAATTCTGCTTCAGGAAAAACAACCGAGCCGATATCGCGGCCATCCATTACAATGCCACTGTCTTTGCCCATTTTTTGTTGTTTTTTGACCATGGCTTGCCTAACCTCCTTTATGGTAGCTACCCGGCTTACATTGTTCGAAACTTCAAGCGCTCGTATTTCGTCTTCAATATTTTCACCGTTCAGATAGGTGTCTGTTTTTTCAGTTTTCGGGTTGTACCTGAATTTAATGTCAATTTTGGGCAGTGCCTGTATTAACTTGTCTTTATTAACTGCTTTATCTTGAATGAAACCTTTGCGTAATGCATATAGGGTAACTGCACGGTACATCGCGCCCGTGTCGATATATTTGTAACCTAATGATGTAGCTAATTGCTTGGATATGGTGCTTTTTCCTGATGATGAGTGGCCATCGATGGCAACAATTATCTTTTTTTCCATAATGCGATGTTGTTTTAGCGTTTAAATATCAAATATAAGACATATTAGTCTGATAAGTTTTATCTTACCAATATATTTTTCTGAAGCTTACGTTACGTTAACGCATGAATTCCGACAAGCTTGTTGTAATTGAAAAGGTATTTGAGGTGCTACTCAGGTGATAGCTGGCAATTGAGTACGAAACCCTGAATTTTGAAACTTTTACGGTGAATCCGCCAGATAGTCCTATCATTCCCGGGTTTTCTTTTATTGATAATTCATATCGGCGCTGAAAATTGTAACCTAAACCAATAATGAAATTTTCAGAAGGAATGAATTCAACACCTAATATGGCATGACGTAAAAATTGTTTAAAAATATCGTCGGAACTTCCAATAACGATTTCATTTTCAGTTTTGTGGTCAAAGTCCCAGGTCGATTTGTCAGAAAGTTTCCAGTTGGTAAGGTGTTGTAGTGTTACGTTGAAACGAAAAGGTGCGTGAGCCAATCGTTGCGAAAATCCGGCCTGTAAATTAAAGGGTAAGGGTTCGCGAGAGCCTTCAGTCTTGTCGTATGTTGTTAATTGTGCCCCCATGTTTTTCAGGACAATTCCGGCACTGAAATTTGCTGTCGAATCGATGTATGTTGCACCAACATCGGCCGCTATACCAAATGAGTTGTAGTTTTCGTATGATGAGAAAATGGGTTTAATGTTTCCGCCTACAGTGATATTGTCCCAAACATTCCGGGAGTAAATGATATTTAAGGCATAATCTCCGGCACTAAATGTGTTTCCTGATAAGTTGCCTTGTTCATCGGCTTCTTTGAACGAACCATAATTTACAAATTGCATGGCTGTAGCAAAAGAACCAATATTTTCGAAATGGCGTGAATAAGCTGCATAGCCATAACGTATGTCGGCAATGTAATCGATGTAGTTTACTGAAAAACTATTGTGCATGCCGGGCATTAGTGTAGCCGGGTTATAATAAGTTAAGCTAAGTTCTGAATCGTCAATTAAACCTACCTGGTTCCCACCGAGGGCATTTACCCTGGCAGATGCCGAAAGGTTTAAAAAATCATAGGTTGATCCGCCACCAAACTGGCCGAAACCATTAAGTGCTATTAAAATAAATAGTATGGTATATGTGAGTTGGTTCATTGCTTTTGTTTACCAATAAACGCCAAAGATAATTTTTTATTATAAACTGTTAATCCCCTTTTTTAAGGATTAATACATTATTTAATAAAAATGAGATTGTCGCTCTTTTATGGTTTGCAACAATCTCATTCTTTCAGTAAAAAGCTTAAAAAAGAATTGGTTATTATTTAAATAATTTGTCCAACTCTGAATAAATGCAGTGTAATTATCGTATGTCCTTATTGTTCAGTGATTTTATATATTCCATTAAATATTTCATTTGAACATGATGAACGATATTTGAGTATTTTTTTTTAAGTTGATGGAAGTTGTAGTTGTTTTTCAGGTTGTAAACGTTTTCGCACAAAACCATAAAACTGATATTTGGATTTGATATAAGTTTTATGGGCAATGCCGTTTCGGTGGTGCCGGGAATATGGATGGCAACCGGAGTTACACCGTTGTCGTTGACATTGGTAGATATCTCTTGTACAGGAATATGCTTCGAATTTTCGCCATCAGTAACGGTTTGGTTATTTAGTATAATCATCGTCCCGATTAAAAAAAGGAACCCTAAGATCCGTAAAAATATTTTATGTCTTTTTTCTGTGTGCAAGTGCGTTATCTTATTTTTTTTCGACTGATACAAAAATAAAAAAAATATATATAAGGGCAAATTGTTATCTTTGTATGTCAATATATGTCTATCATCTATCATTTTGAAGTAATGGATTCAACCGATATTTTAATAAATATTCGCAAAATTGTTCGCTCGATAAACCTTGAATCAAAGCGTATACAAAAGGATTACGGGGTAAGTATTCCTCAAATTTTGTGTCTGAATTTTTTGCATCTTTCTCCAAATTTTCAATCAACACAAAGAGGGATAAAGGAGTTTCTAAATCTTAATTCGAGTACCGTAAGTGGAATAATTCAACGACTTGAGCGGAAGGGGTTGATAGCCCGGTTGCCAAAAACAGGTGACAAAAGGGTTACAAATGTGGTTTTGACAGCCGTTGGGGAAAGCTTAATCAACAATATACCTCCCTTGTTGCACGACCGGCTGAGTAAGAAGCTAGAAAATTATGATGAGAATGAATTGAGAAATATTGAAACGGTTTTAAATCAGTTGGTTGATATATTGCAAATATCAGATGTAGATGCATCACCATTAATTGCTGATGATATTTGATGCCTGCTTTATTTGGCATATATTTCTTATTTAGTTTTATTATTTATGTATGCAGGATAATGATGTGAGGTTTTTTGTTGTAATTTTAAATAAGATCATCATTTGTAAAAATGTTTCTGTTGAAGTTATTTTTAGATAGAAAAGTCTTCTGTTCCTTTGATTTTCAGGAAAATAATTTTTTTCTGGAGTCATAATTGACTGTTTAGTTGATTGATGTAACGTTAAGCAACATTTAACATTTAGATAGAATTTAGTTGAGATTGATGTAATAGTCAATATTTTTATATTTTTGTTCGTGTAGAAACTAATATTTGAAAAGTATGCAGATATTTAATGAGAAGCAACAAGACCTTGCTCAACGTATCGATGAAGATACAACTTTTAAGAATTGGAACGACTGGAAATGGCAATTAAAACATTCTGTAAATTCAATTGAAAAATTTGAATTGGTAAGCGGCATAAAATTTCCGGATGAAAAAAGAAAATCACTTGAGGAGACACTGGAAAAATTCCCATTGTCAATTACACCGTATTATATTTCACTAATTGATGTTGATAATTACGAAAATGACCCGGTTTTTAAACAATCGTTTGCCGATCAGCGTGAATTAATTACTAACAGCTCGGAACACAGTGACCCATTAGCGGAAGACAGTGATAGCCCGGTTGAGGGAATTACACACCGTTACCCCGACAGGGTACTTTTTCATGTTAGTAATGTATGTTCAATGTATTGCCGCCATTGTACGCGTAAACGTAAAGTAGGCGATGTCGATTTTGTTCCTTCAAAATCGCAGCTCGAAAAAGGTATTGAGTATATTAAAAATACACCACAGGTACGCGATGTATTGCTATCGGGTGGCGACCCTTTCATGTTATCCGATAAAATGCTTGATTGGTTACTATCTCAAATTTCACAGATAGAACACGTTGAGGTTATTCGTATCGGAACAAGAATGCCTGTTGTACTTCCTTATCGTATTACCGATAGTTTACTGGAGGTACTGAAAAAATATCACCCGTTATGGATTAATACACACTTTAACCACCCACGTGAAGTAACAGCTTCGGCTCGTGAGGCATTAGCGAAGCTTGCCGATGCAGGTATCCCGTTAGGTAACCAGTCGGTATTGCTGGCCGATGTTAACGACTGCCCACGTATTATGAAGCGATTGGTACACCAGTTGGTTCAAAACCGTGTGCGTCCGTATTACTTATATCAGTGTGATCTTTCAGAAGGTCTGGCTCATTTTCGTACACCTGTAGGTAAAGGAATTGAAATTATGGAAAGCCTCATTGGACATACCAGTGGTTTTGCAGTACCTACATATGTAATTGATGCACCTGGTGGCGGTGGTAAAATTCCGGTAATGCCTAATTATATTATTTCATGGTCAACTAACAAGGTTATCTTGCGTAACTATGAAGGTGTGATAACCGCCTATCAGGAACCTGATTCTTATGAAGCACGTGAATGCGACCGTGATTGTAAGAATTGCGACCTTGAGCTTAAATTGCAACCATCAGAAGAGTGGGCAGCTACAGGAATTGAAAAATTATTGTCGGATTATGACGATTCAATATCATTAATACCTGAAGGTAACGAACGTTATGAAAGAAGAACAGACGAAGAAGATGGATAAAATTGAGAAACTTAATAAAGCAACCATACATCACGGAAAATATTCTGACCGTTTGTACATTATGAAATTTCCGCTCGATGGTGATCGATCGTTGGTTGATGAAATAACGAACATGGCCATTAAGAATGGTTATTCTAAAATTACAGGGAAAATACCTAAAAAAGTATTGTCACTTTTTTTAGATAGTGACTATAAGGTAGAAGCAAGCATACCTAAATTTTATAATGGTGAAGAGGATTGCACTTTTGTTTCACGTTTTTTAGACGTGGAGCGAGCTGTATACGACCCTGAGCCATTGAACAAATTTAATAAAGTGCTCGACGAATACGTTTTTAAAGGTGAACTGGAATACAAACACGATTATGATATCAGAAAGCTGGATAAAAGCCATGCCGAAGATATTGTAGCCGTTTTTAAGGAAGTTTTTGCCACTTATCCTTTTCCAATTCACGATCCTGAATACATAAAAGAAACCATTGATAACGACGTGGTTTACTTTGGTGTATTTCTCGATGGGAAGCTGCAAAGCGTGTCATCGTCGGAGATGGATGTACAGAATCAGAATGCAGAAATGACTGATTTTGCTACACTCGATCCGGCTCGGGGTAAAGGGTTGTCGAAATTATTGCTCCATGAAATGGAAAAACACATGAAATCGCAGGGAATAAAAACCTTGTACACAATTGCCCGGTTAAAGTCAATTCCTATGAATAAAACCTTCCTGGGTGCAGGTTATAGTTATTCAGGAACATTGATCAATAATACAAATATTGCCGGCGGTATTGAGAGTATGAATATTTTGTATAAGTACGTATAATATATGCACCTAATCGATTACATCATTTTTATAGGATACATGGTTGTTATGTTGATGTTTGGCTTCTATTTTATGAGGCGCAACAAAACAGTCGAAGATTATTTTGTAGGAAGCAGGAATATGAGCCACTGGCACATCGGGCTATCAGTAGTAGCCACCGATGTAGGCGGTGGCTTTTCTATTGGCCTTGGTGGCCTTGGGTTTGTTATGGGGCTGTCAGGTTCGTGGCTTTTGTTTACCGGTTTGGTAGGTGCATGGCTGTCCGGTATTTTTCTTATACCGGTTATTGCTAAATACGCTAAGTCGCACAACTTGCTTAGTTTTCCGCAGTTTTTAGAAATTAAATACAATAAGCGTGTTAGTTTTATCGCCGGTATTGTATCAGCAGTCGGATACCTTGGTTTCACAAGCTCACAGCTTTTAGCCGGGGCAAAGTTGGCATCAACTGTTGTAACCGATTTATCGATTACAATGGCTTTGATTGTAATGGGTTTTGTTGCTGTTGTTTATACTTTTTCAGGTGGAATTAAAGCAGTGATTTATACCGACACTATTCAGTGGATTGTGTTATTGGCCGGGTTAATTTTTGTGGGGATTCCATTCAGTTATGCCGAATTTGGAGGACTTCAGGCTTCAAAAGACCTTTTGCCAGATCATTTTTTCTCGTTAACCAATGTGAGCTGGCAGCAACTTCTTAACTGGGGAATTACCATCGTACCAATTTGGTTTATAGGAATGACACTGTATCAGCGTATTTATGCCTCGCGCGATAAAAAAACAGCTCAAAAAGCATGGTTTATTGCCGGCTTGTTCGAATATCCGATAATGGCCTTCTCGGGTGTTATATTGGGGCTTTATGCCCGATTGGCATTTATTGATGGTTATTTCCCGATGTATACTGATATTAACGCTTTTGACCCTGAAATTGGTGTGCCTCTCTTGTTGAAAACAATATTACCAGTTGGTCTTACAGGTGTTATTCTGGCCGTTTATTTTTCGGCGATTATGTCAACATCTGATAGCTGTTTAATGGCATCAAGCGGTAATTTTCAAACAGACATTCTAAAGATAAATCCAAACAATCCAAAGGCAATAAAGATTTCTCAGTTACTTACCTTTGGGATTGGGATTGTTGCTGTATTTATTGCATTGAAAATCCCCAATGTGCTTGAGTTAATGCTTTTATCCTATGCATTTATGGTGTCTGGCTTGTTTATCCCCGTGCTGGCAGCCCTGTTTATTAAAAGGCTGAACAGTACAGCCGCTATTGCTTCTATGATTATTGGCGGGGGAACAACCCTTACACTTATAGTTTTAGGAACAGCTTTACCATACGGGCTCGATGCTAATGTTTTTGGTGTTTCTGCATCGTTGTTGGCTTTTATTGTTGTTTCCTTATTGGCAAAAACCAAACCTTTGAAGCAAAATATCTAATTTTTCTGTGAGAAATTTACAGAACGAATGTGTTTATACATCATTTTGTTTGTGTGCATTGCCGGGCAAGATTTCTTCTGAAATCAGAATATAGTTGATTGCTAGAATCAAATAGTATAAATTATAACTGTAAATACGTTTGTCAAAATAAACTTTTATGCCTTACATTCGATGTGGAAATTGATGAGTTTTGTTTCATATTATTCGCTAAAATTGAAAAATATTAAGCATTTACTTTTTTATTCCTATCGAAATATAGTCAATACTCATCCAGCCCCACGATTTTTCAATAACGATCGTGTTTTTACCACCCTCTAAATCAACTTCCATATTGTAATTCATCCATGTTTTTGTGTCAGGTGCTGTAAAATTAATTTCCCCAATTGAACTGCTATTGACAAATAATAACTGACCTTTTGGCCCGCCGTAGTTCATCATGTATCGAATGGTAACCGGATAAATCCCTTCTTCTGGAGCTTCAACTTCATTGAAAACCAATGACCATTCATTTTGAAAATCAACATATTGACCATTGTTCGCATTCGTGTTTTCTTTAATTGTGAACTGCCCTTTGATTTCAGCATTTTCAGCCTCGTAATAGTGCGTTTCAAGTGGAGAAACTTCAACACTTATCGGTTTTGATAACACTTTATTGCCAATGTTATCGATAACACTCGCTGTTATTGTATAAACGCCTTTCGCTTGTGGTGCTTGCCAAGTGTACTTATATGGTGGTTTTTCAATATATTTTACCTTTTTCTTGTTAATCAGTATTTCAACACTTTCAACCTTAGCTCCTCTCGGTGGCGCTGTATTGGCTGATATTTCTACATTTTTGCCGGGAGCAATAATGCCGGGAGTGTTGATGCTAAGTGAAATTTTGGGCATGGGCTCAACTACTGTAACGTTAATGGTTTGTTGCTTTCGTTTGCCTTTAGTATTAACAATTTCAAGAGTGTATTTTGTTGTTTTTTCAGGTAGAACCCGCTTTCCTGAAATGTTGTCGACTTTAGTGCCATTTAGTTTAACATTTTCAGCACCAGACGTTACCCAGGTTAGTAATACACTTTCGCCACGTTCTGTCTTGTTTGATGAAGAACGGAACTGTTTTATGCTTAATCCATTTTCAATGTAAAGTTTAAAAGGTGCGGCAGGTAATCCGGCCTGGTTGAACAATCCGGCATTTGCTGGATTATTTTCCCAGGCATATTGCACCGTTTGGGGAATATTAGTGTTGTGTGAAACGATAACTGTGCTATCACTGTTTATCGATGCCTTTGCCCATATGGTTTTTCCGTTTTTGTTGGTTATTGCGAAGCCATCTGTTGTGCCTGTTTTATTTGAAAGTGGAATATTGAATGTGTTAAAAGTGACTAAAATGCGGTTATCGTCTAAAAATTCAGCTTTTTTTACTACCGGATTTTCACAATCTGTTTGTTGGAGATAAGTTTTTTCTAATACAAGATTTGTCAAACGCTCGCCAACCGGTTTTTTATTTTTGGGGTGTATATCAACCTCTCCTAAATCGATGGTAACTACTTCACCGGTTTTGGGCAAGGTTAGGGCTTTGCTTTGATTATACCTCAGCCATGGCCAGGGCTTGTATTCTTGTGGTTCGGGATAAACCTGCCCATAATTAGGGAGCTGAACCCAATAAAATGGAAGATTACCCATATTCCATAAATTTCTCCACCCTACAATCATTTTTTTAAACAACTGTCCGTATTGGAGGGCATCATCTTCATTATCGGCATTCGATTCGCCCTGATACCACAAAAAGCCTTTTACAGGAAGTCCGGCGAGTGGATAAATCATTTTATTAAAAGCCACTGTGGGCTGACGTTCTTCGTAATCTCTGCCGGCTAAAACCACATCCTGTTCATCATACCCCAGCATTTCTTTGCTCATCCAGGCTTCGATACGACTACCTCCGTATGATGAATTAATGATCCCAATTGGTACATCAACTGATCGGGATAGATTTTTGGCAAAGTAATATGCCACAGCTGAAAAATTACCTGCATTCTCAGGTGTTGCCGATAGCCAGGTTGAACTTGCCGGGAGTGAATCAGATGGCTCATTGGACAGACTTTTAGGAATTTTAAACTCCCTGATATGCGGAAAGTTTGCATTTTTTATTTCATAATCAGCGTTCTTGGTTTGGTTTAATTCCATTTCCATGTTCGACTGTCCTGAAACGAACCATACATCACCAATGTAGATGTCAGAGATTGTATCTGAAAATGTTTCCGATTTAATAATCATTTCAAAAGGGCCACCTGCCTTCATTGGTGGAAAGAGAATTTTCCATTTTCCCGATTCTGAAGCAATCGTTTTAATTTTTTGAGTGTTGAACTCAATATCAACATATGCACCAGGGGCAGCTAATCCCCAAACGGGTATTTGATGGTTTCTCTGAACTACCATTCCATCGCTAAATATTGCCAAAGGGGCAGGGTTTGCATTTAGCTTAAATACAAAAAGCAGTATGAAAACAATAAATATTATTGTTGCTTCAAATGCTTTACTCATCAGGTAGTTTTTTCTTTTTAACATATTAATTCAATTTACAATTGCAAATTAATACGTTTTGAGAATAGTTATTGGGTGCAAAATGTGTTTTTTGGGGATATAAATCTTGTGGTTTTGTTAAAGAATCTTAAAATTGAATTGTATTTGCTATGATTGATATATTTGTTTTAGTTCTTTCATGATGGAATAAACTATCGGGCAAATTTCACAATTTTTATAGGTGAGGTTTAATATTTGAATCATTTTTCTCCGGTCGGTATGCGGATATTCACGACAGGCTTTAGGGCGGTTTTCATAAACCATACAATAATTATCAGGCATTAGAAAAGGGCAGGGGGTGTGCTTAAAAACAAAATCGCCATCATTGTCCATGTAGAAATACTCCTCAATTAAGTCGTTTGCTTTTTGCCTGAAATGCTTAGAAAGGCGGTCGATGTCTTTTTCGCTCACAATGGGGCTTATCGAGCTGCAACAGTTGGCACAATCCAAACAGTCGAAGTTTTCAAAAGCTTCTTCATGTAGCGCATGAAAATGTTTATCAAGGTCTTTGGGCTTTTTCTTTTTCAGTTTTTGTAAAAAAGCTTTTGTGCTTTTCTCATCCTGTTTTACCCTTGCTTTTAACTCGTCCGGTGTTTTATATTGAATATTTTTCAAAACGTTTTTTCAATGATGGTGTTGCGTTATGTATAAAGTAAAGAATATCATGTGCGTGGTATCGGTGGATGCTTTTTCATAAGTCGCTTGAAACTTACCTGGGCAATAAATAGTCCTCCAATAACCATTGCAATTCCAATTCCTTGTTGTAGATCAAGTATTTCTCCTAATATTAACCAACTAAAAACTGCCGTGAAAACAGGAATCATATTCGTGAACATATTTGCTTTGACAATTCCCAAATTGCGAACACTATATGTTATAAAAATAAAGGCAAATGTTGATGCAAAAATAGCCAGGTAAATAATGGCCATAATTGCATCCCAGTCGGGAGGGGTGTTAAAAAAACGATTTTTTTCGAATGCAAACCAAAACGGGAAGAAGTAAACCGAGCCAATAATATTCTGAAAAAGAATGATTGAAATAGTATTCATGCGGTCTGAAATATTTTGCAATACGACCGTGTATCCCACAGCAGCAATTACAGCTCCAAATTGTAGTGCCACACCGAGCGGTGAGGCTGTCATTCCAACACCAAATTGAATGATAACAAGGGTGACACCAAAGAATGAAATGATAATGCCTGACAGATTTTTTAAGGTAATTCTTTCTTTAAAGAATAAAAAAGCAGCAACCGGGGCAACCAGTGGTACAGTTGCAATGATTACCGAGGCAACAGTTGAGGATAAATATTGAAGACCGAAACTTTCACCCATAAAATATAAAAAAGGTTCAAAAAATGTAAGTAACAGCAAGTACTTAAAATCTTTTTTGTCGGGAATTACTAATTTTCGTGTTAGTTTGGTGAAAATAAAAAGTATAATGGTTGAAATCAAAAGCCTTGAAAGTACAATTGTTAATGGGCCATAAGATACATTCGCAACCTTAAACCATACAAACGATATGGCAAAAAATAGCATCGATAGTACAATGGCACTGTAAACTTTTAACGGTTTTTGGTATTCCATACAACTAAAATCAAAAATGCTTTATGTTAATAAAAACAGGCTCATTGCCATTATAAATCATTACACCGGCAGAAAAACCAAGTATGTAAGATAGAAGTTTGGTGTTTGTGCGTTTTGTGAAAAACGCAATAGCACTACGTATTCCTGTTGATAATCCTGCAAAAAGCGTTAAGAGGGCTGCAATTAGAAAATTTTCAGTCATTTATAAAGCTATTTCAATATGATTAAACAAAATAATAGGTTTATTTTTTGTTAAGTGTAGTTGTACACTTAATTATGCCTCAAATATACCTTTGATTTTTGAAATAAGTTGCTACTTTTGCTCACAAATTATTGATAACATTTTAAAGCGTTAATATTATGGCTTATGTAATTTCTGACGAATGTATCGCTTGCGGTGCATGTATCGATGAATGTCCTGTAGATGCTATATCTGAAGGAGATATTTACTCAATTGATCCCGAACTTTGTACGGATTGCGGATCATGTGTTGAAGTTTGTCCTACAGAGGCAATTTCACCTGAGTAATTTTTATTACAACACTAAAAAATTATGGATTTCATAATCCTGAAGGGTGTCCCGTTACAGGACACCCTTTTTAATTATTGTATTAATTGCAATTTATTTTTATTGGGTGAAAAAAGATAGTATTAGATATCGGATAAGGGAAAAAATTATCTCAAGGGTCTTCAAAAAGAATAAACGAAGGGCTTTTTTTCCACAATTAGACAAAATAAAGAGTGTTGGTATTATTTGTCAAGAAGATCAAAATAGAAATCTGCCTGCTAATTCTTTGTTTTCAAATTCCCGTATTGTAAAATTGGTTTTAAAAAACGAAAAACCAATAAATGAAGAAAAAGAAGTTGTAATTTATTCTTCTGATTATAATATTTTAGGATTGCCGAAGAAGAAATGGATAAACAATTTTATTAAACAACGTTTTTCAATTTTAATTGATTTCTCTACCGCAGATGATAGAGCCGTTGAATATATTTGTGCATTATCAAATGCTGAATTTTTGGTGGGAACCAACCCAAAAAGCCAGGTGTTCGACCTGATTATTGATCAAAAATTTGTAAATTCAGGCGATTTATTCAACGTAATTGAAAAAACGTTGCAGAATTTAAATCAAAAAGCCTTATAGTCAGATGATAGTTTTGTCGTTGTCATTGTTATAAGCTCTAATAATTTAAAAACAGAAAGATAAACTTATGGAAAATATGCTTAAAGGAACTGGCCCCGCGTTGGTAACACCTTTTAAAAATGATCTTAGTGTTGATTACGATGCGCTTGAGCGTGTACTTGAATATGTGATTAAAGGAGGGGTTGATTTTCTTGTTGCCCTGGGTACAACCGCAGAAACAGCAACGTTATCACACGACGAGCGTCACGAAGTGTATCGCTTCATAAAAAAAGTAAATAATAAGCGCCTGCCTCTTGTTGTTGGTTTTGGTGGCAATAATACCGCAGAGGTTATTGAGCACATAAACAAAGCCGATTTTGAAGATGTTAATGCAATACTTTCAGTGGTTCCATACTACAATAAACCAAACCAGGAAGGATTATACCGTCATTTTATGGCTTTAGCCGAAGTGAGCCCGGTGCCCATTATTCTTTATAATGTTCCCGGTCGTACAGGTGTAAATATGGACGCTGAAACAACGCTCCGTCTGGCAAGTGCATCCGATAAATTTATTGGAATCAAAGAAGCATCTGGCGATCTTGACCAAGTGAAAAATATATTGAAGAATGCACCTAAAGACTTTTTGGTGTTAAGTGGTGAAGATGGATTAATCAATGAAATTGCTTCACTGGGAGGTCACGGTGTAATATCTGTTTTAGCTAATGCATTCCCGAAACGCACGGTGGCATTAACCAATAAAAGTATAAAGAATGCACAGGAAGCTAAATCATTACAGGAAGATTTTACCGATTTAATCAATCTGTTGTTTATTGAAGGTAATCCGGCAGGCGTTAAGGCCGTACTTAATCAAAAAGGCCTTATCGAAAATGTACTGCGATTGCCGTTATGTCCTGTAAGTGATGAAACGTTTAAGAAAATCAGTGTGGTAATGGACGAACAATAATTATGACCATTGACTTTTCAAAGGTGCCATCACCATGTTTTGTTCTTGATGAACACCTTCTTGAGAATAATTTGAAGCTAATCGCTTCGGTTCAAAAACGTGCCGGTGTGGATATAATATTGGCTTTTAAAGGTTTTGCCATGTGGGGGGTATTTCCGCTGGTAAAAAAATATATTAGCTCAACTACAGCCAGCTCGCTTAACGAAGCAAGGCTGGCAAACGAAGTTTTTGGGGCACCGGCACATACTTATGCCCCGGTCTATACTAAAAAAGATTTTCCGGACATTATTGAAAGCTCAAGTCATATCACGTTTAATTCATTAACCCAGTTCGAACGTTTTTCTCCGATGATAAAAGAGTCGGGGAGTAGCATTTCAATCGGGCTGCGTGTAAACCCCGAATATTCTGAAGTAGAAACCGAGCTTTACAACCCATGTGCCCCGGGTTCCCGGCTGGGAGTAATGGCTGAGCAATTACCCGAACAATTGCCCGGTGAAATTGAGGGGCTTCATTTTCATACGCTGTGTGAATCAAAATCGTTTGATCTGGAAAAAACCCTGCAGGCTTTTGAGCAAAAGTTTGGAAAATTTTTCAGCCAGATAAAATGGGTCAATATGGGGGGCGGGCACCTGATGACTCATCTGGATTACGATGTTGAACATCTGATTTCAGTCCTTAAAAGTTTCAGGGAGCGTACCGGGCTTGAAGTTATTCTTGAACCGGGCAGCGCTTTTGCCTGGGAAACCGGATACCTCGTTTCAACCGTTCAGGATATTGTTGAAAACAAGGGCATAAAAACTGCGATGCTCGATGTATCGTTTGCAGCTCACATGCCCGATTGTTTGGAAATGCCATACAAACCGCGAATATTGGACAGTTATTACGAGCCGGTGGAAGGTAAGCCAACATATCGTATGGGGGGCAATTCATGTCTTTCTGGCGATTATGTCGGGTTTTGGTCGTTTGATAGAGAACTTAAAGTTGGTGATAAGGTTATTTTCGAAGATATGATTCATTATACAATGGTCAAAACTACTTTTTTTAATGGTGTTGAACACCCTTCAATTGGTGTCTGGAAGGACCAGTCAGGCTTTAAACTACTACGGGAATTTACGTTCGAAGATTATAAGGACAAACTTTCATAAAATAGAATTTTTTAACCTAAAAAATAAAATATAGTGGGACGAGTATTAATAATAGGAGCCGGTGGTGTAGGCACGGTGGTTGCACATAAAATTGCAGCTAACCCCGATGTTTTTACTGATATTATGCTGGCCAGTCGTACAAAATCAAAATGCGATGCTATTGCAAATGCTGTAGGTGGAAACCGGATAAAAACGGCCCAGGTTGATGCCAACAAAGTACCGGAACTGGTAAAACTTATTAAAGAATTTAATCCTGATATCGTAGTTAATGTGGCACTGCCATATCAAGACTTAACCATTATGGATGCCTGTCTTGAAACCAAAACAGCTTACCTCGATACGGCTAATTATGAGCCTGAAGATGAGGCTAAGTTTGAATATAAATGGCAATGGGCCTATATAGAAAAATTTAAAGAGGCTGGCATTACGGCAATACTTGGTTGCGGTTTTGATCCCGGTGTAACCAGTATATATACAGCTTATGCAGCAAAGCATCATTTCGACGAGATTCAGTATCTCGATATTGTTGATTGTAATGCAGGCGACCATGGTAAAGCTTTTGCAACCAATTTTAATCCCGAGATTAACATTCGGGAGGTAACCCAAAAAGGAAAATATTGGGAAAATGGAGGATGGAAAATAACCGAACCTCATGAGATTCACAAACCGCTTAATTACCCGAATATCGGTCCTAAAGAGTCATATCTGATATATCACGAGGAGCTTGAATCGTTGGTGAAAAATTATCCAAGCCTTAAACGTGCACGCTTCTGGATGACTTTCGGACAAGAGTACCTCACGCATTTGCGGGTAATCCAAAACATTGGTATGGCCGGAATAGAGCCTGTAATGTACGAGGGAAAAGAAATTGTACCCATCAAATTTTTGAAAGCTGTATTGCCTGATCCCGGTGAACTGGGAGAGAATTACAAAGGAGAAACATCAATCGGATGCCGCATTCGTGGGTTGAAAGATGGAAAAGAACAATCCTATTATATTTATAACAATTGCAGCCACGAAGTTGCCTACAAAGAAACAGGCGCACAGGGCGTTAGCTATACAACCGGTGTGCCCGCAACCGTGGGTGCAATGAAGTACCTGAAAGGTGAGTGGTCGGGCAATGGTGTTTTCAATGTTGAAGAATTCAACC
>JAQIDF010000023.1 GCA_027858145.1 Prolixibacteraceae bacterium
TATGTAACTCCACGGGTAATACTAACCGACAATGTTTGTGGTGAATACGCCTATCAAAATGAGATAAAAGGAAACATATACAACAGCACACCCCCAAATGCCGGCTTTACTACAGACTACGACAGCATTTGCCAGGGGGTACCCATTCAGTTTACCGATACCAGTAAATCACCCGATCCGATTTACGACATTGCCAGTTGGAAATGGAGCTTTGGCAGCACGGCTGAAAATGATTCATCTTTAGTTCAAAACCCAACTTTTGCATACAACGAAGACGGCAACCACAGCCCACAACTGGTTGTTTATAACGAACTGGGATGTAGCGACACCCTTAATGACATAAACCGGATCCGCATATATTCCAATGTGCTGCTCACATCCGATTTCGATGTTAGTAACAATCTGGTATGCCCCTGGGAGGAAGTTTCTGTTACCAGTGATGCATCGGCAGGCATTCATGAAATTACAAAGTATGAATGGAATTTTGGCAACGGATTTAACAAAGAAGGTGAAAAATCATCATACAGTTTTGCCGACTCACTCAAAGGCAAAGAAGTAGCGATAATACATAAAGTGACCGACGATAAACTTTGTACCGATACTACAGCTCACACAGTAGTTATCAATAATCTTCAGGCTGCCTTCGGGTACGAGCCGCAACCCGTAACCCGGGGCAGCGCTGTAGATTATTCCGACGAATCGACCACAGACAATGGTACAACCGTTACAAGCTGGAAGTGGACATTTGAAGGAAGTACAACCGCTCAGTCGAGTGAGCAAAATCCTGAAGATGTGCCCTACCCCAACATTCTGGCAGACCAATCAACACGTCTTATTGTTGGAAACAACATCGGATGTATCGACACAACAATCGCTCAATTTGATGTTGAAAATAATCCCCCTGATCTTGATACTTTCAGAATTACACTTGTTGAAAATTACAACTATATTTTTAATAAAAAAGAATTCAATGATAACTACAGCGACAAAGACAACCATGCACTTGAATCAATTACAATAGCATCTAATCCTGCAAATGGTTCATTTAAGCAAAATGGTTTTTCTTTATCCATCAATACACCAGTGCCCGTTAACCAAATTTCAGAACTGGAGTTTATTCCTATTTCCGACTGGAATGGTGAAACATCATTTTTATGGAATGGCTACGATGGACGTGACTGGTCTGACTATCCAAAAACAGTACATGTAACTGTACTTGAAGAACCTGAGCCACCTACACTTGAAACAATTACAATAGAAGCTCCGGAAGATTCAATCCTCGATATTACGCGTCAGCATTTTATCGATCACATAAAAACAGTTTTGGGAAGCTCATTCTCGTTCGATAGCCTGAGAATTATAAGTAATCCTGAAAATGGGGATCTTACCTTTAATGGCAACAATGTTAACACGCCACAACTGATTCTTGAGAATGAAATTGACAACCAAAATAATGTTCTGAAATTCACCCCCGATCATGGTTTTAGCGATACGACCACTTTTATGTGGAATGCGCACGACGGATATCACTTTGGTGATGAAAATGGTGTTGTTGAACTGAATTACTACAATACACCGCCCGTATTAACTGATATTACCCGTGACAACATCAAAGAAGATGAATTGCAGTTTTTTAATCAGGAAGATTTTGAAGCTCATTATTCAGACCGTGATCAATATGACAAAGCCCATCTTTTCAGGGTAAGGGATTTGCCACCGGTTGACGAAGGTAAATTCACATATCGTGGAAACCTGATTACCAACGAAACTACCATTAATTTTAGCAATGTTAACGACATTCGTTTCGACCCTGCTATAGGTTTTGAAGGAACAACTGAAGCTACTTGGGGAATATCTGATGGCAACGATTTTGGTTATGCCAAATTAACTATGACATTTGTTAATGCGCCCCCCGAAATATCTGACTTCACTGTTAACGGAGCAGAGGACACGCCGCTGGCTTTCAACGAATCAGATTTTGAATCTGCTTTTTATGATGAATACAGATATGATTATTTAAGCGACATCATCATACATACACTTCCCGACTACGGAACCCTTGAACTGGCCGATTCAACATTAATGCCAGGCGACAGCATATCAAATGAAGACATTGACAAAATAACTTACGTTCCCAACGCCGACTGGAATGGAAGTGATTCATTCATCTACAACGCAAAAGATGGAACCGACTGGGCTGAAAACGATGCAATAGTATATATTGAAATTGCAGCAGTAAACGATGCTCCCCGAACCAAAGCCGATTATTATACCATCCCTGAGGACGAAAAACTCGATAATGTTTCGGTAGCCACTAACGATACCGATATCGATGATGAAATAACAGCATTACAATATCATGTTGAAGATTCGGACAGTGCCAGTGCCGGGTTTAACGGAACCATTGAATTAGACAACACAGGTTATCTGAATTATATTCCAGCTGCCAACTTCAATGGTGAAGTATATTTCATTTATACAGTTTGTGACGATGAGCCTGATTGTGCAAAAGACACGGTTTTTATTAACATCATCCCGGTAAACGACCCACCAGCTGCCGTTGCCGATACATTCCACATTAATGAAGATGTAAATAATAAATCTTTTAATTTTCTTCTTAATGATG
Organism: Prolixibacteraceae bacterium; assembly: GCA_027858145.1. Classification (GTDB taxonomy): domain Bacteria; phylum Bacteroidota; class Bacteroidia; order Bacteroidales; family Prolixibacteraceae; genus Roseimarinus. The sequence goes on from JAQIDF010000023.1 coordinate 2,627, forward strand.
AAGATTATGACGGAGATAATTTCAATGTAACAAATTTCAACAATGATACCGTTAGCAACATCAATGTAAAACTCGGTCAAATTAGCTGGAACAAATCAGGTGACCTGAATTTTACTATGAATGAAGAAAACGACACACTCGCTGCCGGTGAAACCATTCAAGAACAATATACATACACTATAACCGATGATTCATTGAATAACAGCCAGGGAGATATTACCATTATCATACATGGTATCAACAATATCCCGGTTGCCGAGAGCGATATCATTACAACAACTGAAAATTTTAATCTGATTATATCAGATGACCAACCATATCAATCGTTATTACAAAACGACTCCGATGTCGAAGGAGCAGATCTTTCGATATACGAAGTTGAAAACAGCGACACAAGTGCCATCAATACCGAATTCGGAATATTCAACTGGCAACCCGATGGTTCATGGAGTTTTACCGAAGATACAACAGCAACCAACCCAATACCCGAAGGAGGATCACAACAGGTTACGTTTCAGTATAATATTTCCGATGGAATTGATATAAGCGATAAAGCCTGGATAACGATAAACATTAACGGCCGCAACGATAAACCCGCTGCAATTAACGACACCCTTACTATTTACGAAGACGAAGGAACCGTAACAATCAATACCGGCCGTTATCCTGCCATGCTGTTTAACGATTACGATGTCGATATAAATGACACATTTGTTGTTACCCGGGTAAATAACAGTAGTTTAAAAAACACAAACGGTAATATTGGCACACTCGAATGGGATAATGATGGTTCGTTTGCATATACACCAAATGTTGATACGGCAATGCAATTAGGTGATGGCCAACAGGCTGAAGATATTTTCACTTACGAAATTAAAGACGAAGAACGTGCATTCAACACGGCCAAACTGGTGGTAATTGTTAAAGGTAAAAACGATGCTCCTTTTGCACAAAACGATTCAATATCGATATACGAAGACACCAACGAAACCTTTGTTGAATCAGTAAATGGGTTACTGGCAAACGATGGCGACATTGATCACGACCCGATTGTTGTTGCGGTTAATGGTGTTGGAACGAGCACATTAAGCGGCGAATACGGAATATTGGAATGGGATTCGACAGGTACTTACACGTACAATACTTTTGTAAATATTGTTGACACCCTCTATCATAATGAAAAAGTACTGGATATTTTTACTTACCAGGTATTTGACCCATCGGGAGCAACCGACCAGGCAGAACTTCACATCACAATTATTGGTGAAAACGATGCACCGGTGGCTGTTAACCACCACGACTCGATGATGGAAGACGACGAAACGCTTACTGTTAGCAAACGAAATGAAGGCATGCTTGCCGAAGACTCGGACATTGATGACAATAACAATTTTGGAGTTGTTTCAATTGATAACATTGAAGCCGGCACAATTAGCGGGAAATACGGTTCTTTAGAATGGCAATATGATGGTACTTATTATTACACATTAAATATTGAGACAGATACACTGGCAGAAAACGAAATCGTAATTGATTCGTTTGAGTATCATATTGAAGATGCTTATGATTCAACAGCCATAGCCTGGTTCTATATTGAAATTACCGGAAACAACGATAACCCATTGGCAAAGGACAACACCCTCAGGATTGATGAAAATGTTATTAACGAAAGCCCGTCCTGGTCGTTGCTCGACAACGATGAAGATGTGGACGGAGACGATATTTCATTACAAAGTTTAAATGAAAGCACTACCTCACCGGTGACCTCAAAATTTGCATCTTTCACATGGAATGATGAAGGATATTTTGAATACCAGCGTTACATTCACGATCATAAAAAAGATGGTCTCGACACCCTTGCCTGGGATGATGTAATCTCCGATTCAATTCCATACACAATTACTGACACTCAAAATCTCGAATCACAAGCATACCTGCATCTAATCATTCAAGGAAGAAACGATGCTCCATTAACAGAAAGAGATTATGCCTCAATTATTGAGTCCGAAGAACAGGTTACGGGTAATATTTTGTCAAACGATATCGATGTTGATCGCAGAGATGCTATCTCACTTCGAAACATCAACAAAGAAGAGGATTATTCAACCGAGGGTATCTTCGGGACACTAACCTGGGAAGATGCTGGAACATTCATTTACCACAATAATTTTGAAGCTACCGATTCCCTCATAAAGGACGAAACTGTTTATGATTATTTTCCATATACAATTTTTGACAAACTGGGTAAAAATGCCACAGACACACTTGAAATTACAATTATCGGTGAAAATGACGACCCTGTAGCTGTTGCCGATACAATTTACATAACAGAAAGCGATATAGAGACATCAATCCATCCTGAGGATGAAGGTGTTTTAAGCAACGATTATGATATAGATGGCACCGCGTTACAAGTTGTGCTTCCGGGCACCGAACAGCCACACAACGTCGCAGGCATTTACGGAACATTCAGCATCAACACTAACGGACATGCCGGGTACACGCTAAATACCGAAACCGACACACTCGCAGCAGGTGAAATTGTAACCGACAAATTTGTTTATACAATAACCGACACAAACGGAGCCCTATCATCCTCACACGTTATTTTCATCATTACTGGCGAAAACGACAACCCGGTTGCCAACAATGATTTTTATAGCACCAATGAAGATACTGATTCGATTTTTGTTACGAATATGGGGCCTGATGCCGTATTGAACAACGATACCGATATCGATAATGATGACCTCTTTATTATCTCGGTAAATGACACAACAGCCATTGATGTCAAAGGTAAATACGGAAATATATCATGGTTGCCCGATGGCACCTTTGTTTATTACAACAACAAAGAACAAACTGATTCGCTCACTGAAGGTGAAACGGTTATCCAATCATTCAGCTACATTATTACCGACGCCAACGGAGGTAACGATACGGCAAAAATTCACATTGAAATAATTGGAATAAACGATGCGCCGGTAGCTTTAGCCGACACTTTTTCAACAACAGAGTATATCCCCCTCACCGCACCATCGCCAAATGCCAATGGCATTCTTTACAACGACACCGATGTTGACGGTGAGTTACAAACCGTAACAAAGATTCAACATCAAACCGAACCAGCATCAAACGATACCATTTATGGCGAATGGGGTAAGCTAATATGGAAATCCGACGGTGGATTTACCTATTACCCCGACACAGCTCTGACTATTTCACTGCGCAGCGATCAGTCTGTTATGGAATATTTCAACTACGAAATTGAAGATGAATTTTGTGCAAGCGATACATCAACCATTCAAATTAAAATGCAGCGTGAAAACAATGCCCCGCTTGCCAAAAACGACACCATTGTAATTTTTGAGTCTGAGATAAAGGCTTCCATCAGCGACATACGAAAAAATGATATTGAATTTGACAACAATGACACCCTGAAAGTTGCAACTGTAGATTACGAAACAAATCAGGTAATCACCGGCACCTATGGCGAACTATTCTGGAATCAAAATGGTGA
>JAQIDF010000330.1 GCA_027858145.1 Prolixibacteraceae bacterium
GTTTTATAATATTTAAGCCCCGCTGTCGGATGATGGTGGGGCTTTTTGTGAGTTTAGTTCAGATACTTCTTCAGGTTGTACTTTTGTGCTACCTGAAGTCGTTTTTCATCGTCAATGGATTTCATGTACATTTTCCATCCGGGGCAGAATTTGATGTGCCATCTCCAGAAACGACCAGCAAACGATTTGGGTTTTTCGTCGTACTCACCCCCAATACATAGGGGTAATCATATGTTGTATTCAGCTAGCTGATCATGCTAGTTTCATCCATAACACTAAGGAAAGTTTGCATCCTGAAACACTTATTGCAATATTAGACATTACTATTCGGGCATTCGTGGCTTTAATTTTTTTGTGGTTAATAAATTACAACAGTTCGTTTATATTTTTTAAGCCATTGACAATGAGTTGTTTATAATCTTATGGGGTGTTTGTCTAAATTGCTGATATTTAGCGCATTGCAAACAAGTCTATTGTCTCATGTCTGAAATCTAACGATCTATTGAAATTATAAAAATAAATTCATCCACCCTGATCTTAATTTGATCCAAACATTACCAAAACAAATATTACAAAGTAACATATCCGCAAGATATGAATTGCTCCCGATGCTCGGAACAGGCTGTAACAACAGATTGCCACGTCGCCTTCTAAGGTCGGCTCCTCGCAATGACGGGTGCACTGAACGGTTGGGAAGGTAGAGGGAGGGTGGGCGGCGAAGCCCCCCACCCTCCCTCTACCTTCCACTTAAACGAGAACGTCATTGCGAGAAGATTTTTCTGAGGCTGAGCGAAGCGAAGTTTCAAGAAAAATCGACGAAGAAATCCCAATCACCCTGGCAGCTTCTATCAACCAAGCATTATCGCGAGGTGGGGTTTACTGGAATATTGGAATCTTATTAACCAGATGGGAAATCGGAATACTGGAAAAGTGGAATGTTGGAAAAGTGGAAAAATGAAAAACTGGAATGATGGGGCAATGGGGAGTTGGGAAGATACTAAATGGTATTCATCGAAAAAATTGCCACGAATGCTCGAATATTATTTCGATGGCAATTAGGAATTTATTTCGTGTTTATTTTATCATTCGTTTGTAGTTAAGTTTTAGCTCTCCAAAGTTTACGATCAATGAAAGTTTACATCCTGAAACACTTATTACAATATTAGACATTACTATTCGGGCATTCGTGGCTTTAATTTATTTTGTGGTTAATAAGTTATAAAAATAAATTCATCCACTCTAATCTTAATTTGATCCATGAATTTGCATGACCTCCTTTAATCAATTGTTTAAAAGAGGCCATGTTATTTAAAAAACCTATACATTTTCAAGATTTATGTACCCTTTTTTCAAAGCATGCACTTCTGCTTCTGATGTATTATTAACCAGCACCATGTCAACATCTAATTGAGAAGCGTAAGCCTGTATTTTTTGTTGGGATTTTCTCATTCTCCTTTCAACACATCTGATATAAACAGCTTTTATCCGTCCGGGATATTTTTCAGCAATTTCACTGTAAATAAAAGGGTCACGCTGTCCGCTATCGCCAATTAGTATAAAATCGTGTTGCTTGTACAAATCAAGCAGTTTCTCAATTTTTTCTTTCTTATGAGAATGCATTTTACTACCCCTTTTCCAAAACTTCAACACATTATGATTAAGATCTTTTAGAACAAAAACCCCGGCTGGCAAATGATTTATGGCAAAAAAATCGGAAAGCAAATCGTAAAGATTCCATTCACTGCTCGAAACATAAAAAAATGGATAACTACGTTGACCATCAGCTCCTTTTACTAACGAACGATAAAATTGAGCCACTCCAGGGAAAGGCAGTCGTGTAAGTGCATTTTTGAAAAACATTAAGCGAAGTTTTCGCAAAATTTGTGTTGAATATGAAATGAGAATAGTATCATCAATATCAGATACTAAAATACGTTTATTCTTATCGGCAACAACACGAACCTGTCCGCGTGCATGAACCTCGGGCTGATTTTGTACAACATCATCCAGAAGCTCGTAATATACAGGGAACCATCCACCTGTATTTATTTCGCGGGCTTCGGCATTCGATATTTTTAGTTGAAAGGTGAAAAATCCATTTTCATCCGTTTCTACAACCTCACTACAATTTCTGAAAACGACTTTTACCCGCACTCCGGCAATTTCATCACTCCAGAAGCGCTTAATCATTGTAAGAAAATTATGCCATACCTTTTGATGCGAATGAGGCTTTGCCAGTCCTTTATCTTCTATTACCATTCCTTTTAGAAAAACCTCAGTTGATGTTCCATATCCTCTAAATGGAACAATTTTAGGCACACCAAGCCATCCGGCCTTTTGTTTAAACCATACCAATGCACGGCGAAAGGGTTTTTTTATAAATCGAAAGACAGGCTTTAGTGGCTTCATTTTTTTTTATAACTTACATTCATCATACAATAGATCGTTAGATTTTAGACATGAGACAATAGATTTGTTTGTAATAAGCTAAATTACAGTGACTTAAACAAACATACTATAACAACAAAAACAACTCATTGACAACGCCTTAAAAAACATTAACGAACTTTGGGTACATACATAACTTTGAAAATCACAATTTATAAAAAATCATGGTTTATTGAAAGATATACACAACATACATGTTTTGTTTGTAGTAAATCCCAAATCAGGAACAGCAAACACAAAAAGGCTTTTTTCAGTAATTGAAGAAACGTCAAAGTTTTACAATTATATTTGGGAAATATTTTATACCACAGGTCAAAACGATGAAGAAAAAATAGTTGAAAAAATAAATATTTACAAACCCGAAACAATTGTGGCTGCCGGCGGCGATGGCACCATCAATTTAATTGCCCGGCTAATCGTAAAATCCAACATCAAATTAGGTATTATCCCAATGGGATCAGCCAACGGGTTTGCTTATAATTTGCGTATTCCATTGAATTTCGAACAGGCCATAAAAATCATCTTCAACAACAGTGCTCATACTGTTGATATATTACGAATAAATAAACATAAATACTGTCTGCATTTGAGTGATATTGGCACGAACGCCCGCATTGTAAAGCGATTTGAAAAAGAAAAATCAAAAGGGTTAATCGGATATGGGAAACAACTTTTTAAAGAACTCCTTGCAGGACAAACGCATTTTAAATATACAATTCAAGCGAGCAAGATCACAAAAAATTCAAAGGCAGAAGTTATCGTAATTGCCAATGCAGAAGCATTTGGCACAGGAGCAAAAATTAATCCGGGGGGAAGTTTAAACGATGGTAAATTTGAAATTGTAGTTATAAAACCATACCCATGGTGGGCCGGCTTTCAGCTTATTTTTTCATTTTTTTCAGGGAAATTACATAAAATGCGATACGTCAGGGTTTATAAAACAAGCAAAGCCACTATCAAGCTTAAAAAACCACAAATATTCCAGGTTGATGGAGAAATACTGGATGAAGTGAGAAATATCGAAATTGAACTTATCCCGAGAGGCATCCAGGTAATTTATTAGAATGAATGTGGTTAGAAACGATAACCAATACCTATCCCAACACATAAAGGGCTTTCGCGGTATGCATTGATGGGCAGGTTGTCGTCGTTAAATACATAATTATATAATATTTGTCCTGATATAAGCATGTTATTGGTAAAACTATAATCGGTCTGCAAGATATAATGTATGCCCAGGTCGGTAGCTTGCGTGTAGCCTGAACGCCAATGAGAACCATATCCTTCTCCTGCCCATAAATACTCAGACAGGCCAACATCACCACCAAGGCCAGTTTTTAACTGAAATCGCTCCGTTTTTACAGGCGCAATTAAAAACGAAACATCCAACTTGTACGATTGATACGTTTGCTGTACAATATAACTATTACTCCCCGATTCATCATAACCTAATGAATTATGATACCTGATACCGGTTTGTACACTCAGCGACCGGGTAAGGTTGCGTTCGTATTTCAATTGAAAAACATCACCATCGAAAATAACCGAATGAGACAAATAAGTAGTTAAGGCATTTTTTTGGCCGTAACTTGTTGCTGCTATAAAAAGCAGTATGCTAAATATAAATTTCTTCTTCATACGTTTTAAATTTATAATTAGTTCCATAGTTTAATTCTAAATTTGAGAACGTATGGAACCGCTTCGCTCTCACATAAACTTTTTTAATCATTGCCTTTGGCGAATATTTGATTAAAAAAGTTCATGTTCGTTTCATAATAAGATTTCTTTTCCATTTAAAACCTCAGGGTAAAAACCGGGAGGGCCGAATAATACAAAAAGCCATAATACATTGCCAAACATGTTGATGCCCGCACACCCAATGAAAGGTTATCATTAAAATTGTATTCATACTTCATGGCCAGCAATGCGCCTAAATCGTAATAATGATCTTCGTGTAAATCAAATTCTTCGGAATAGTAAGACGGAACAATAATGCGGTTATCGCCGTAAAACGCGCCCAATGTAGGAATAACTGAATGATGACGGTTTTTTGTCTCAAATTCGTAACCGGTATTTAAGCTGATAATTTTATAGGTATAAATTAAATCGACATTGCCCGGAACATTTGGCCAGCTACCACGGTTGTTCATTGTCTCGGCACCCGTTACACGTAGCGAAAACAGGTAATTGTTTTTCATTTTGACCCCCAGTTCAGCCGATAGCATGGAACCATCTATCATCCCGTCCTCGTTAAAATACCCTACACCGCTGCTCATAAACCATTCTGTTTTTTCTTCCTGTGCTTTTGCAGAGCAAAAACCAAATACTATAAAAAGTGTGGTAATACAAAAAAATATCTTCATCCTTTTTTATTATTTTCTTAATCAACATTTTTATTTTCTTCAATGCGTCTTTGCACCTTTGCAGTAAACCATTTAAAACCGGAAACCGACTCCCAGTCCGGCACTTATGGGCGATTTTCGTTCCATGGTATGGTTGCCACTTAGCATTTCAACCTCACGGCCAAAAACCTTGTTGTATAAAAATTGTGCTGTAACAAAGAGATTGTTATTAAAGTAATAATTAGCCTGCATAATAGCATGAGCACCAAAATCCAGGGT
>JAQIDF010000386.1 GCA_027858145.1 Prolixibacteraceae bacterium
TTGCATCGGCCAGTATCGGTTATACCACCGGAGTAGTGGCTGGAAATTTTGCCTGGTATGCTTTCCCGTTTATCTTTTTGCTGGCAGTGGTTTTTGCCCCGCGTTACCTCAAAGCAAATATACAAACCCTTCCCGAATTTATGGGAAAACGCTTCGGACAATCCACCCGTAACATTTTGGCAATGTACACACTGGCTACCATTCTGATTTCGTGGCTGGCATTAACACTTTTTGCCGGAGGAATTCTGGTGAGTCAGATTTTAGCATAATACAAAATACTCTTAATGAATTTGTTGCTAAATCAAACGAAACCTATGGGGTTATTTTTAAGGATAATCTTGGAAACTATTATAATATAAAGAAATAAACTTGCCCTAAAGGAGTATGGCCAGTGATCCAATAGCCCACTGGTGCGCCTCTCACACCACTCCCGATGTACATCGGGATACCGGTCGGTATACGGCGGTTTGCGGAACGTTGGGTGCAAGTGTAAAAAGACAACGACACAGCAGACAATTTACTACTTACAGACAAAGAAAAGATATCGAACAGCCCACGCACAAAACAGCACATTCGCAAGCCCCGACACACAAGCCGATGCTTCAGCTTGCAAAAGAGCAGTTTTTTCCTACACTCCCAGGCTCACCGACCATCCTACAAAATTGTTGAAAATTTTATTTGGTCAATATTTGTCCACAAAAAAACATATTTGTATATTTGGACATAATTTGACCAAGAAATTAGTTATGATTAAACAAACAAAGATGTTTGGTGAACGCATCAGAAACATAAGAGAAAATGCTGGTTTATCCTTAAAATCAGTTTCTGAACAGATTAATATCGACACATCGTTACTTGCGAAAATAGAACGCAATGAAAGACAACCTACAAGACAAGTCATTAAAATGATTGCCGATTTTTTCAAGGCAGACGAAACAGTATTAAAAAACGATGTTCTGAGTGACCAAATTGCATATAAAATACTTGACGAAGAAGCAGATTTAAGCGTTTTAAAAGCTGCCGAGGATAAAGTTAAATACCTAAAAACAGTTTACAATGGAAAATAAAATTAAAGTCATAGAATTATTTGCAGGTGTTGGGGGCTTTCGTCTTGGGCTTGAAGGTTGGAATGGAAAATCTACATCATCTGGATATGAGAAAGAATTAAATACACCTTACAAAGTTGTTTGGAGCAACCAATGGGAACCTTCAACAAAAATGCAACATGCTTCCTTAGTTTATGAAAATCGTTTTGGAAAAGACGGTCATTCAAATGAAGATATATCGCAAGTTGATGTTTCTAATATTCCCGACCACGATTTATTGGTTGGTGGTTTTCCTTGCCAAGACTACTCTGTAGCAACAACTTTGAAAAATTCAAAAGGACTTATCGGAAAAAAAGGAGTTTTATGGTGGAGCATTCACAAAATAATTTCTGAAAAACAAAATAAACCGAAGTGTTTGTTCCTTGAAAATGTAGATCGTCTTCTAATTTCACCATCAGGGCAAAGAGGAAGAGACTTTGCAATTATTTTACAAAGTTTAAACGAGCTTGGCTATGCAGTTGAGTGGAGAGTTATAAATGCAGCCGATTTTGGTATGCCACAGAGACGAAGAAGAATTTTTATTTTGGCATATCTCCAAGGAACTAGCATTTTTGAAAGTTTAAAGGAGGTTACACCATCAGAATGGATTTTAGAAGAAGGAACTTTAGCAGAAGCCTTTCCCGTAACATCAGAAAACATTTTATTCCCTACAGAATTTAAACTCAAAGGCGATATAGTTTCAATTTCTGAAAACTTCAATAAAGGTGGGACAACAGGTCTTTTTGAAAATACAGGAGTAATGATTAATGGTTTAGTTACAACCCTAAAAACACAACCAAACTATGATGGAAAGTTCACGATTTTGAGAGATCTAATTCAAAATGGTGAAGTAACATCAGAATTTTATATTGACAAAAATGACATTGATAAATGGATATATTTAAAAGGTTCGAAAAAAGAAATACGAACAAACGCCCAAGGTTTTGAATACAACTATAGTGAGGGTGGAATGATATTTCCTGATCCGTTAGACAAACCTTCAAGAACAATTATAACCGGTGAGGGAGGAAAATCTCCATCAAGATTTAAACACGTTATTCAAACCCCGAAAGGTTATAGAAGACTTTCACCAGTCGAACTTGAACGATTAAATATGTTTCCAGATGACCATACAAAACTTGAAGGAGTTTCGGATACAAAAAGAGCTTTTTTTATGGGTAATGCATTAGTTGTCGGAGTAATTGAAAAAATTGGAATATCTTTAAATCAAAAAATTAAAGTCACAAATAAAGTATGGCAGGATTCCTATTCGGTTTAGATAGTGAAGAATCACTTATAGATTCAGAACAACTGACCCTTACATCATTTATTACAAGTTAATTGTTTGGCATTAAGCAATCTAAATAATTAATATTATTTTTGAATTTGTATTTGAAAATGATACCTCTATGACACAAACACGATTACCTTTTTTTCCAGAAGATATTGAATTAATAAATACTTATATAGGCGTGCAAAAGAAAAACGGAATAGTTTATTATTTCAATGGAGCAATGCCAGTTTTTCAACATCCAGAAAAAGACTATGCAAGTTTCAGGTTATTTACAAGTCAACTTGTGGTTAATGGAAATGTAAAGCAAGTTGAAATACTAAAGGCATTTAATGTTAGTGCGATAAGTGTAAAGCGTTGGGTTAAAAAGTACCGAGAAGAAGGTGCCGAGTCTTTTTTTTGTCGAAACAACAACGCAAACCTCGTAAACTAACGCAAGAGGTTTTAACAAAAATACATTCTCATTTAGCCGCAGGCGAAACTATTGATTCAATATGCACACTGTTTAATATAAAAAAAGGAACAGTAAAAAAAGCAATAAGTACAGGACGAATTATCTTACCACCTAGGACTAAAGAACCTTTCTCAAATACAACAAAAAGTCAACGCAATGTTACTGATGATAATCAAGCTATAGGGAAATCTTGTAACAATTTGATGGAGCGGGTATTGGCTATGCAAACAGGAGCGAATTGTCCAATAACGTTTCATAATCAAATAGATTTACAGCATGCAGGTGTACTGTTAGCCATACCGGCATTAATCACACAAGGATTATTGAGATACGAAGATGAATTTAAGCTTGAAAAAGGCTACTATCCAACAAGTAGCGTCTTTCTATCACTGGCTATATTATCGCTACTAAGAATGAAAACACTATCCGGAGTTGACAGCTTACCCTCTGGCGAATTAGGTAAGATGATAGGTTTAGACAGAATTCCAGAAGTAAAAACATTAAGAACACGAATAGCACAATTCTGTGAAAAAACCAGTGTTGATAAGTGGAGAATGAATCTGAGTAAAGATTGGATGGAAAATAGCCCCGAATTAAGTGCCGTATTGTACATTGATGGGCACATCAAATTATATTATGGAAAAGACACATCACCACCCAAGCGTTTTGTTAGCCGAATGCGCTTATGTCTGAGTGGCACAACAGATTACTGGGTTAATGATGTGCTTGGGCAGCCATTTTTTGTTATAAATAAAACCATTAGCGACGGCCTAATACAAACCATAAAAAATGATTTGTTGGGAAGTTTTAATAATGATGTTCCTAATCAACCTAGCAAACAAGAGTTATTGGAAGATAAATACAAAAGCCGATACATGCTTGTTTTTGACAGAGAAGGATACAGCCCCGATTTTTTCTATGATTTATGGCAAGATCGTATATCAATAGCCACATATAAAAAGAATGTAACAGATATGTGGGATGAAGCAGAATTTTCTGAATATACAGGAAAATTACCCTTTGGCACAGACAAAACTATTGAATTAGCCGAACGTGGAGTCTTGTTGCAAAATAAGGGCAGCGAGAAAAAAATATGGGCAAGAGAGATACGAAATAAAACAAAATCGGGGCATCAAACATCGATCGTAACCACAAATTACAAACTCTCCATCATCATGATTGGATTGTATATGTTTGCTCGATGGTCTCAGGAAAACTTTTTCAAATACATGATGCAAGAGTTTGGAATAGATACACTTGTGAGTTATTTAAAAGAGCGAATTAGCGACACTACTACTCTTGTGAATCCAGCATATAGAACCCTTGAGAATACCAGAAGAAAGCTGACTTCAAAATTGAATATAGTAAAAGCAAAATTTGCTACACTTACATTACAAGCCGAAACTATTGAAGAAAAATCAATGGAGAAATACCTTTCTAAAAAGGAAGAATTAAAGCAAGAGATTGAACAAAGCCAGAAGAGTATTGAGCAAATTAAATCTCATAAAAAAGATGTGCCTAGTAAAATTTATTATAGTGAATTACCTGAAAATGATAAATTTAACAATGTAATCAATGAAAGAAAACACTTTTTAGATACAATTAAATTAATAAGCTATAGAGCTGAAACAGCATTGTCAAATATCATTAAAGAATACATGGCTCATAAAGATGAATCGAGACTTTTATTGAAGCAAATATATAAAACAGATGCAAACCTGATTGTTGATAATGAAAATCAAAAGTTAATTATCGAAATTCATAGATTAGCTCATTGGAAAGATGATACAGTATTAGAAAAATTATGTGAGGCTATGAATGATACTGAAACGAAATTTCCAGAATCAAACCTTACACTAACCTATAAATTGGTATCAGCTTAAGTACCCTTGGGTCAGTTGTTCTGATGTTACAATTCTTGATTGGGAAATCAATTTACAAACCATAAACTCTGGTGATGAAAAATCAGAAGGAGAAGAAGAAGAAGATGATGATGAAACTGATGTTGAGGAGATTGATACAAGAGGTACATATACCAAAAATATAATTAAAGATATATTAAGTGACCCTTTAACAGGTCAAGATAGTTTAAAATTAATATTGATATATACCGGTAGTCAAAACTTACCAGAAATTACAGAGAAGGTAAAAATATTTCTTGAAACAGATAATTTTATTTCTCTAAAACCAGAGAGAGATGTTAATAATTGTTGTTTAACGACTAAGAATATTAGAATTCAAGTGGTTTTTAAAGGAGTGCAAAATCCGGAGCAAAGCGGACACCCATTCCGTTTTAAAGCGGACAGTCATTCCGGGGCAAAACGGACACCCATTCCGTTTTAAGGCGGACACCCGTTCCGGATGAAAGCGGACACTCATTCCGGGCGAAAGCGGACACTTTTCTTACCACATTTGTGCCATCGAATTTAAAACAAAACAAGATGGCCAATAAAAGGATTTGTATGAGAAAAGTTAGAGAGTTATTAAAGTTATGCTATGAAAAAAATTATAGCGCCCGCCAAGCTGCCAAAACTATTGGCATCGGCAAAACCTCGGTAACCGAATACCTGGCCGGCTTTAAGGCAAGTGGCCTTGAATATTGTTCTATAGCCGGGATGTCAGACAGTGAACTGTTAAATTGCATCAACCATAAAAAACATGCAGAAAATCAACGGTACAGCGATCTGAGCAAGCAGTTTGATTACTTTGAAAAGGAACTTAAAAGAACAGGGGTGACCCTACAATTATTGTGGGAAGAATACAAGCATGATCGGAGTGACCATTATGGTTACAGTCAGTTCTGCCACCATTATTATAAATGGCGCAAAGAACATAAGGTCAGCATGCATATGGAGCATAAAGCCGGGGACAAGATGTTTGTTGATTTCACAGGAAAAAAACTGGCCGTCACCAACCCCGAAACAGGGGAAATGACAGAATATGAAGTTTTTGTGTCAGTGCTCGGGGCCAGCCAGCTATCCTATATCGAGGCAGTCCCCTCACAAAAAAAGGCCGATTGGATTGCCGTAAACCAAAATGCCTTACACTTTTACGGGGGAGCCCCGGCAGCCATCGTCCCCGATTGCCTCAAATCAGCGGTTATCAAGGCCGACAACTATGAACCGGAGGTAAACCCTTCATATAAAGATTTTGCCGGGCATTACGGCACGGTAATCCTGCCGGCAAGGGCTTTGCACCCACAAGACAAATCACTGGCCGAGAACTTTGTAAAGAGTGCTTACAGCAAGATATATGCACCTTTACGGAACATGGTGTTCTTTTCTTTAGAAGAACTCAACCATGCCTTGTGGGAACAACTTGACCTTTATAATTGCCGCAAATTTCAAGGCCGTGACCATTCAAGGCAACAACTCTTCGACCAAATAGAAAAAGGACAGCTAAAACCCTTGGTAAAAGAAGTGTATGAGCTGAAAACTTTTATCCAGTGCAAGGTGCAATATAACCACCATGTTTACCTAAAAGAAGACAAGCATTATTACAGTGTACCCTTTCAATATACCGGGAAACAAGTAATGGTCAACTACACCTCAGGCCTTGTCGAGATATACCACAACAACCTGCGTATCGCCATACACAAACGGGACAGGAAACAATATGAATACACAACAGAGTATGCGCACAGACCCGTAAACCACCAGGTTCAAGTAAAATGGACACCAGAACGGTTTATCTCCTGGGCGCGCAGCATCGACCCCAAAGTTGAGCTATTGGTCACGAAGGTACTTGACAGCCGCCCCCACCCGGAACAAGCCTATAAAACCTGCATGGGGTTGTTGAACTTACAAAAAAAGTGTGATACGCAAGATTATATAAAGGCTTGCAACAAAGCACTATTATTAAACTGCCTGACCTTTAAGTTTATTAAAAACACGGTCGAATCAAAAACATTTAACCTTGACGCAGAACAAGAACTGGAACTGTTGGATTTGCCAGACCATGGTAATATAAGGGGAAAAGAATATTACAATTAAAAATAATAGAAAATGAACATTAACGCAACACTTGAGAAGTTGACCGCCATGCGGTTGAGCGGTTTTGAAAGGGCTTACCGTGAGGTTACCGAAAATGCCCAACAGGGACAATTTACAACCGACCAGCTAATAGCACACCTGGTTGATGCCGAGTATGATGACAAATACAATAAAAAGCTCAACCGGTTGGTAAAGCAAGCCCGCTTTAAACAACAAGCCAGTATCGAGCAATTAAGCTTCCACCACCCAAGGGGGCTTGATAAAAACCAGGTACTGCAACTACAAACCTGTGACTGGGTTAAAAAGTCAAGGGATTTGTTAATTACCGGCCCAACCGGTGTTGGAAAATCCTTTATTGCCTGCGCATTGGGCTTCCAGGCCTGCATTAACGAGTTTAAAGTAATGTATGTCACAGCAAACCGGTTGTTTGACAGGCTGGTATACGCCAAAGCCGATGGGAGCTATTTTAAAGTGCTCGATGGTATATCAAAAGCTAAATTGCTGATTATTGATGATTTTGGGTTAAGAAAAATTGACAATAAACAATGCACCATGTTACTTGATATTATTGACGACAGACATGGAAATTTATCAACAATAATAACATCACAGCTACCTGTGAAAACGTGGTACGATTGTTTTGCTGAACCAACTATTGCAGATGCAATTTTGGACCGGTTAGTCAATGGTTCATACCGTATCGAATTGCAGGGTGAATCAATGCGAAAAAATTTGAGAAAAAGTGAATAAAATGTTTTAGTTTTAACACGAAAAAATTTTCAAGAAAAGTGTCCGTTAATTTCCGGAATGGGTGTCCGCTTTCAGCGGAATGTGCACAGCTTTTGGGATTAGGTAAAAACCAAAGTCGTGACTTTGATTCGCAGGTAGCTTCAACAACTATAAGCTTCATACAATATACAATACTGGCCCTTTACAAAAGATATGATGCATATGAAACAATAGGTGGGCTTTTTAATAACAGCAAAGAGGCAATAACAGAACAGGTGTTTTCTGACCGGATAAGGATAATGTTTGTTGAAATAATAATAACCTTGGTAGAAATACTGAACCTAAATGTTGAATTAGAAGAAACAATGCATCTGATAATCAACCAAACTGATATCGATAGTAAAATCAGCCTTATTTTTTCGCCCCATGTTGACAAGGGGCGAAAAAAAATAGCCGCATAAACAAAAATGGAATCACCAAATCATTGATATTCAGTAATGGCAAAAATGCCGCCATTTGATTATTAGGCAATTACAATAACTCCGAAAGTTCAGTTATGAATTTGAAAGGATGGTTAAGAGGAATACATCACCATTGCAGCAAAGACAGGTTACAAGGCTACCTTGAAGAATATCATTTCAGGTACAATAGGCGAAATAATATGGAGACTATCTTCGATACCCTACTTAAAAGAATGGTATATAATGAACCAAAACGTTTAAATACAGAGAAATAATCCTGCGGTCAGACCGCTTATACCTACAAATAAATCTCTTAATAGGCAGAGGGCTGGAAATTCAAGACACCGATAATGCTGAACACATATTGTCAAATATTAGCTATTACCGACTAGGTGAATATTGGCATTCAATGCAAAGTG
>JAQIDF010000062.1 GCA_027858145.1 Prolixibacteraceae bacterium
ACTAAAATTGGTAATGGCGCAAGCTCATGGATTCTACACATGTCAACCATTATTCTTACAGCTAATCTTTGGGGATTCTACCGTAAAGAGTGGGCGGGTGTTACTTCCAAAACAAGATCAACAATTTTTCTCGGAATCGGCCTCATCCTTTTATCTGTAATTATTATGGGGATTGCAAAAAGTGATTTAATAAGTTGAAAATTATATAGTATGGCAAATAAAGAACAAGTTATAAAGGCCTATGAACTGGCCAAAGAACAATATGCCCAATTGGGCGTAGATACCGATGCAGCCATTAAAAAAATGGACGATGTGGTAATTTCGCTTCATTGCTGGCAAACCGATGATGTTGGTGGTTTTGAAACACCCGATGCCGAATTAGGGGGGGGTGGAATTCAGGTTACCGGTAATTATCCGGGTAAGGCAAAGAATATTCCACAAATGCGTCAGGATCTGGAAAAAGTGATGGCGCTATTGCCTGGTAAGCAACGACTGAACCTTCATGCCATATACGGTGAATTTGGCGGTGAAAAAGTTGACCGCAACGAGATAACCGTTGAGCATTTTCAGGGATGGATCGACTGGGCCAAAGAACGTGGCATGGGGCTCGATTTTAATGCTACCTGTTTCTCGCATCCCAAAGCCGACAGTGGTTTTACATTATCGAGCAAAGATGAAGAAACACGGAAGTTTTGGGTTGAGCATGTAGCCCGTTGTCGTGCTATTGCTGCCGAAATGGGTAAGCAACTGGGTACATCGGCTGTTCATAATACATGGATACCCGATGGATCAAAAGATACACCGATAGATCGCAATGGTCATCGTACGCTTTTGAAAAAATCGCTCGATGAGGCCATGTCGATTGACTATCCTAAAGAGCAAATGAAAGATGCAGTTGAAAGCAAATTGTTTGGAATTGGTGCCGAAGCAATGACAGTAGGGTCGCATGATTTTTACCTTGGGTACGCAATCAAAAATAACAAGTTGATTTGTTTAGATAACGGTCACTTCCACCCAACCGAGGAGGTCGGTGATAAAATTTCGGCATGCCTTCAGTTTGTTGATGAGGTATTGTTGCACGTTACGCGTCCTGTTCGCTGGGATTCAGACCATGTGGTAACGTTAAACGAAGAAGTTAAGCTAATTGCATCAGAGGTTGTTCGAAATAATTTTTACAATCGTGTAAATATTGGCCTCGACTTTTTTGATGCCTCGATAAACCGTATTGGTGCATATGTAATTGGTACACGTGCAGCTCAAATTGCTTTCCTTAATGCATTGCTTGAACCAACTGAAGAGTTGATAAAACTTGAAGAGAATGAAAATAATTTTGAACGTCTCGCAATGTTAGAATTATTAAAGTCGAAACCATTTGGTGCTGTTTGGGATTATTATTGCCTTAAAAACGATGTACCGGTTGGTGAAGATTACATAAAGGAAATTCAGAATTACGAAAAAGAAGTTCTGAGAAAAAGATGATAGGTTAATTAATAATATCTTAGTTAAGTTAATAGTTAGAAGTTGAAGTCTATGAAGGGAATTGTTGTATTTGATATCGGGAAAACGAATAAAAAAGTATTGTTGTTTGATGAGCATTTCAACATTGTGCAGCAAAAAGAAGGTAAAATGCCTCCTGTTGTTGACGATGATGGATTTGAATGTGATGACATTGAGCGAATTGAGCAATGGATACTTGAAAGTCTTGAAGATATGGTGAAAGATAGTGGTTATGATATTGTAGCCGTAAATTTTTCAACATACGGGGCTACGCTTGTTTTTCTCGATAACGATGGCAAACGAATTGGGCCGTTAAACAACTACCTGAAACCGGTTGATGATAATATTGCTGGTCAACTGTTTGATCAATATGGTGGACAAGATGAATTTTGCCGTCAAACAGCAAGCCCTTCATTAGGACTTCTACTTAACTCGGGTATACAAATTCTGTGGATGAAAAAAGAACGCCCGGAGCTGTATGCCAAAACAAAATCAATTCTTCATTTTCCGCAATATCTTTCGTATTTATTGACGAATAAGATAACCTCTGAGCCAACTTCAATTGGCTGTCACACGTTTATGTGGAATTTTGATGATCAGTGCTATCACCAGTGGTTGAGTGATTATAATATTGAATTGCCGGTGCCGCAGACCAATAATAAAACCGAAAAGGTTAATATTGCCGGTAAAGCCATAGATGTAGGTATTGGCATACACGACAGTTCATCGTCGTTGGTGCCTTATTTAATGGGGGCTAAAGATAATTTTGTACTCTTATCAACCGGAACATGGTGTATAAGTATGAATCCCTTCAATGATGAGATCCT
This sequence comes from Prolixibacteraceae bacterium, assembly GCA_027858145.1. Lineage (GTDB taxonomy): Bacteria > Bacteroidota > Bacteroidia > Bacteroidales > Prolixibacteraceae > Roseimarinus. The sequence continues at coordinate 2,325 of JAQIDF010000062.1, forward strand.
GACAGCCGATGAGTTGCGCCAGGATTGTCTTGATTATTTGAATATTTATCAAAAGCCGGTTAAATCGGCGCGTTATTTTCTGGGGCATATACATGATGTTAATGTAGAAGTATTGAATGGTTATTTCAATGCACCTGACGATGCCTATAAAAATGTAGCACTCGACGAAAATGCATTGCGTGCGTATATAAAAAATGGTAAACAGGTGTTCTTCAAAAATGGTACACCAGATGGATATATCGATATCCATGCCGATTTGTCGAAGTTCAGTACTTTTGAAGAAGCTTATAACCAATTTGTGTTCGATCTGACTTTGGAGAATGCAAAATCATTAAAGTTAGTTTTACCTGCCGATGATGATGTTTCAAGCTTAATTGTGTCAGGTGGATTTGCCCGGAACCCTATTTATATGCGAACGCTTGCATCATTATTCCCCGACAAAAAAATATTTACAAGCGAAATTGACAATGCAACGGCACTGGGTGCTGCTATGGTATGTACTGAAAATCGTGAAAAGTTTGATGTTTCGAATGTAGAATTAGGATTAGAGCGCTGGGAAAAAGCATAGGGCTGAAACCTGATATGACGCATAAGGGGAGCACAGGTCTATAGCCATTTTGGAGTAGAGGTTTTTGTTTTCTTGGGTTTAGATGGTATTTTTACAGAATGTTGACATCTGTTTTAACAGAAACACTGTAGTTTACCCATTTATCAAACACTAGAACAACCTGAAACAATGAACAAAACCTTCTGCATTCTATTCATTTTAATATTAAATTGGTGTGTAACATCGGCTCAGTCAGTTGCTGTAACCATTGATGCTGCAAAAGGGCAGAAGCCTGTATCGCCCTATATTTACGGGAGAAATAATAGTTTTTCAGACGTGCCCGGAAATCTTACTTCGGAGCAACGTTTTAAGTTATACAAGGAAGCCGGATTACGCTTTGCCCGTGAGAATTCCGGTAATAACTCAACCAAGTATAATTGGCGCCGTAAGTTGTCAAGTCATCCCGACTGGTATAACAATGTTTATAACCACGATTGGAACTATGCATCACAAACAATCCTCGAAAACATGCCCGACTTGCAAACCATGTGGGCATTTCAGTTGATAGGAAAAACGGCTGACAATACAAACAATAACTTCAACGATTGGGAATATAACAATTCGCAATGGTGGAATGGTGTAAACCAAAACCTGGCGGGTGGTGGTGTGGTAAACCCCGAAGGTGGTCATGAGGCTTTGGTTGAAGGCAATCCAGAACTTTACCTGGTGGATTGGCCGGCCGATTCAACTGTTGAAATTCTTAATCATTGGTTTGGCTATGGAGGACTGGAATTTCCGAAGGATAATTTTCAATATTGGAGCATGGACAACGAACCGGAGATTTGGAGCGGTACACACAATGATGTGATGCCCGTGCAGCTTAGCGCCGAGGCTTTTATGGAGCGCTATTTTGAAGTTGCCCGAAAAGCCCGTGCCATTTTTCCGGAAATTAATCTTACCGGCCCGGTTTGTGCCAACGAATGGCAATGGTATCGTTATGCCGACGAAGACCTTCGTGTCAATGGCAAATATTATTCGTGGATCGAATACTTTATTAAACGGGTTGCCGATGAGCAAAAGGCGACCGGGGTAAAGTTGTTGGATGTGCTTGATATTCACTGGTATCCTAATGAGGATAAGGCAGCTGATGTGTTACAGCTACACAAGGTGTTTTTCGATGAAGATTATAATTATCCCGGTGCTAATGGCCTTAGAACAATTAATGGGGGATGGGATACTTCGCAAAAAAATGAATATATTTTTAAACGAATAAATAACTGGCTGGATGAGCATTTTGGAACGAACCATGGAATAACCTTAGGTCTTACTGAGTGTGGGTTTAATAACGATAATCCTAATGTAATTTCTGTGTTGTATGCATCGATGCTTGGTACCTTTGCCAACAACGGGGTCGAAATATTTACTCCCTGGAGTTGGGAAGAAGGGATGTGGGAAACCTTGCACCTTTTCAGTCGCTATGCTAAGAGTACAAGTGTGCAGACTGTTTCTGATACTGAGCGTATTGTTTCCGGCTATTCCACCATTTGTGAAGATGCAGATTCTATGACCGTGATATTAGTGAACCGTGATCTGGAAAGTTCCAGACAAGTCAATGTTGATGTTTCAAATTTCAATGTTGCCAATGGGCAATCTACAGTGTTGATGTTGAATGAATTGCCAGATGGAGAAACCTTTGTGTCGCATACAGAAAATGCCCTGCAAACGAGTGTTGCAGATGTTCATTCCAATATGTTTGATATTGAGTTGCCACCACTTTCTACTACTGCCGTTTTGTTAAAAGCTAAGACTTCCGGGGTAAAAAAGGTACAATCATTAAAAACACTTAAAATATTTCCTAATCCTGTATCCGAAGAACTAAAGGTGTCGTTTCATGCCCAAATGCCACTGAGCTCAGAAGTAGATATTTATGACCATACAGGAAAAATAATGCAAAGCATTTTGTGGGAGGACTCCGGTATTAAGCCACTAAGTTTAAATGTAAGTAAATGTTTGCCTGGTGTGTGCTTTTTCAGAATTACCAATGATGAATTTACAACAACGAAGAAAGTTGTAATACAATAATCTCAATTACAAAGCATTTTGGTTACTTCTAAATAATGCTGTTGTATAACACATTCATTTTTGTTTTATTTTATTGCACACGTGTGCATAGACTATTAGTTTTACAACCGTTATTGAATATCCTGACACTAAATGTACTGGCTACAATGCTATGAAACGAGTAACGATTAAAGATATTGCAAAGGAACTGAACCTTCACCATTCAACGGTTTCGAGGGCTTTGCGTGACGAAAAAAGTATTAATCCACGAACACGGGAGAAAGTACTGGCTTATGCACGTAAAAGGGGCTATCAGATTAATCGTAGCGCATTGCAGTTGAGGGGCGATAAGAATAATGTTATCGGGATAGTGGTACCAAATATTAATCATAGCTTTTTTTCAAATTATGTAAGTTTGGTTACCGATTTGGCTTTCAAACACGGCTTTGTGGTTTCTGTTTTTCAATCGAACGAATCGCTTGATCAGGAGCAGGAAATTATTAAAGCCCTTATTCAACAAAATGTGTCGGGGGTTATAGCCTCTGTTTCGATGGAAACCAAAAATGCTTCACATTTTTCGCTTTTAAGTGATTTTCATATACCTCTGATTCTATTCGACAGGGTTGATTTTTCGCTGCCTGTTCCCAAAGTGGTGCTCAATAATACTGAAGTATTGCAAAATACCGTGAAACTTTTTGCATCACGCGGATACAAACGTGTGGCATACCTGTCGGGAACTCCTGTTTCAAGTGTTTTTGCCGACAGGCAAAAAGGGTATTTTGAAGGCATTGAACAGGCAGGGCTTTCATACCGCCATTGTAAAATAATTGAAAACTTCACCTTAGAAGAGTCGCAAGAGGCATTAAACCAGTTGTTTGGTAATGATGCACCTGATGCTTTAATCTGCGACTCTCATATTTTTATGTTGGGAGCAATAATGAAATTGCAAAAACTGGGGATGAAAATACCGGAAGATTTTGGTCTTGCCGGTTTTGGAAGTTTTACCGGTATGCCGCTTATCAGCCCCGGCTTAATTATGCTGAAACAACCTGAAAATGAAATGGCAGAGGCTGCTTTCAGCTTATTGATTGAAGCGATTGAAGATAAAAGCAAAATTGAAAAAGATGAAACGATTCTTTGTAAAGCTTCAATATTAGAAACAGGGAGCGAAGGAAAGTTATACACACAATAATTTAAATAAAAAGATATGTTAAAAGGAATATCACCTTTAATCAGCCCTGAATTGCTTGCTGTGCTGGCAAGAATGGGGCATGGTGACGAAATAGTACTGGCCGATGCACATTTCCCGGCCGAATCGTTTAATGACAGGGTTCTCAGGGCAGACGGTTTGCTGATATCTGATTTGCTTGAAGCAGTATTACCATTATTTGAACTTGACAGTTATGTGCCCCATCCATTGGTTATGATGGCTGCAACCAAAGGCGATACGCTCGATCCGGAGGTCGAAAATAGTTACCTGAAAGCTATACAAAAAAGCAACCCTGATGTTGCACCAATTGAACGGATAGATCGCTTTGACTTTTACGAGCGCACTAAATCTGCTTTTGCCGTTGTTATGACCGGTGAAACGGCAAAATATGGAAATATTATTTTGAAAAAAGGGGTTACCCCGCTTTA
>JAQIDF010000064.1 GCA_027858145.1 Prolixibacteraceae bacterium
TATATAAACGCATTATTCTTTCTTTACTAATCTCCTTTATAATTGATATGATTTTTCTATTTTTACTAAAGTTGATATTTTCAGATAAAAATGAGTGGTTTGTTGTTTTTTAATTTTTAAAATGCAAAAAATAGATAGGTATTATACATCAAAGATATGTAAGATGGTTTTTTTTACCATCATACTACTTTTTTTTATAAGCAATCAAGCTTTTGCGCAACCTATTAACCACTATTTTTATTTTAACCACTATACTAATAATGACGGGTTATCATCTAATCGAATTAACTGTATTTATGAAGATGAAGATGGGTTTATATGGTTGGGTACCAACGATGGGCTGAACTTGTACAACGGGGTTGAAACCACTGTGTTCAAGCATCGTAATAACGACTCAACCAGCCTTTTTAACAACGATGTACAAAGCATTGTGAGCGAACCAGCCACAGGGAACCTTTGGATAGGCACTCGTCAGGGGGTGAGCTACTTCGATAAATCGACTCATGAATTTACCAGGATGTTTGAAACCGGATCATTAACTATTGATTATATTGTTTATGATTTAAAATTTGATTCAGAAAAAAGGCTATGGATTGGCACCTCATCAGGGTTGTTTTGTTATGAGATATCTTCAGGTGAGTTAATTCGCATGAGGAATAAGTCCGGTGATCCCAATTCGCTTATTTCGAATGCCATCTTCCACTTGATGGTTGACGAGGAGTATGGTGTTTTTGTTAGTACCCCAAAAGGGGTGGATTGTGTTGATCCTGATACAAAAACTGTAAAACACCTTTTTGAAAGTGATTCACTTAAGGATGTAACAAGCGTATTTAAAGATTCAAAAGGAAACTATTGGGTTTGTACCGAATACATGGGATTGTTTAAGGCCGCTATAGAGCCGGAGCGGATAAAAAGTTTCACCAACCGCTTTAACCAGATGAGCGCTTCCGACAGAATACAAAAAGTGCTGGAAGATAACGATCAGAATCTATTCTTCCTGGCGCGCGACAAAGGTTTATATTATTACAATACCGTAAGCGGGAAGCTTTCGTTTCTGGAACCTGACATTTATGATCCCAATAGTCTGAACAGTAAAGCGATCATTTCTGGCCTGCACAGTTCCTCTGGTATTATTTGGTTGGGAACTTATAACAAAGGCGTTAATTTTCTCGACTATAACCGCAAACCCTTTTATCACTTTAAAGTGAATTATAAGTCCGACGGGCTGGTGAGCAACAATGTACGCTGCTTTTTTCAGGACAGAGAAGGTGCGATATGGGTAGGTACGAAAGAGGGCGGAGGCCTGAGCCGTTTCTATCCTGAAAAGAATAACTTTGAGAATTATGTGAGCCGTAAGGGTGTCAACTCACTGAGCAGTGATTATGTTTTTGCCATTAACCAGCTCGATGAACATACACTGATGATTGGCACATTCGGACAAGGAATCGATTTGTTTGATAAGCAGACAAAAACATTTCGCAATATCAAGGTAACGGTTAATGGCGTAACAAAGCCTGAATACAATCGCATATATTCTATTTTCAAAGATCATTCGGGGCAGATGTGGATAGCTAGTCTGAACGAAGTTTTCCGATTAGATCCTAACAATCTAAGTTTTAATTTTGTCGACGGTGTCGAAACTGTAAAGTGCTTTGCACAGCAGAAGGGAAGTAGCGATGTCTGGATGGGAAGCAAGTTCAACGGTTTACTGCGATTATCTGATAATGGTCGGGAATGGTTCAATGCAGAAGGTGAAAAAGGTGCACTTACCAGTAACAATGTAACCGCACTCCGTTTCGACAATCAGGACCAGCTATGGATTGGTACTGCAAAAGGGTTAAACCTGCTCAATGTGAAGAATTCAACTGTAAAGTCGTGGACAGAGCAAGACGGGTTAGCCAGCAACCGCATCAGTGCCATTGAAATTGACGATAACGGAAGGCTTTGGATCAGCACTTCAAACGGGCTTTCGATGTTCAACCCCGAAGATGAAAGCTTTAAGAATTATTACGTTGAAGATGGATTGCAGGGGAACCAGTTTGAAATGTATGTTTCGCTAAAGGCTGACAACGGTAATCTCTATTTTGGCGGCAGCAATGGTTTTAACCTTTTCCACCCCGATCGTATCAGCGATAATCCCAATATACCACAAATTCACTTCACAGGGTTTAAGATAGCCAACAAATCGGTGTCGATCGGTAATGAGTATTCACCGCTTAGCAAGCACATCGATCGTACACGTCATATTGCCCTTAATCACAACCAGTCCGATTTTACTTTCGAATTCGTTGCGCTTAATTACACTTCGCCTGGCAGTAACAATTATCGGTATAAACTCGAAGGATACGATGAAAACTGGATTGAAGCTGGTAGCAACCGAATTGCCACTTACACCAATATTAGCCCGGGCGATTACACTTTTAGGGTTGAAGCGTCAAACAACGATGACAGGTGGAATAACGAAGGCCGTTCGGTTGCATTCTCAATCGCCCCTCCGCCCTGGAAAACTAAATGGGCTTATATACTATACCTGATTATTATTGGTTTGATGGTAATGGGACTTTATTATTTTATAGTAAAGCGCATTGAACAGGAAAGTTTGCTGGAGATTGAACGCAGGGAGCGGGAAAAATCGGAACAGATGAACCAGTTAAAGCTGAGGTTTTTCACCAATATTTCACATGAGTTCAGAACGCCACTTACGCTGATTGCCTCGCCTCTGGCAAAACTCATTAGCCAGACGGAGGTCAATACAGGGCAACGGCATTATTTGTATTCCACCATGCAGAAAAATGTGAAACGTTTACTCCGCCTGGTGAAACAGTTAATGGATTTCAGGAAGCTGGAAAATCAACAGTTTAGCATGAAAGTAAAACAAGGCAACCTGCGACTGTTTATTCACGAAATTGTGGATGGATTTAAAGAATACGCAGCCGAAAAAGCCATAACCATTGACTATCATTATTTATTGAAAAATTACGGGGAGCAGTGGTTCGATCACAATATTATTGATAGTGTCATATTCAACCTGCTGTCAAACGCCATCAAGTTTTCACCCAAAGGTTCAACCATTAATGTGGTGCTCGAAGAATATGAAAACGGACAGGCTATTATCAAGGTGATCGATCATGGAATGGGAATTGGAAAAGATAAGATTGACAAAGTTTTTGAACGCTTTTACAGCGAAAACCAGGGCTTTGATGAATATTCGGGAACGGGAATCGGACTGGCTTTTTCGCAAAGTCTCATTAAAATGCATGGCGGAGAAATAACAGTGAAGAGTGAACCGGGAGTTGAAACAGTATTTACAGTTAATGTGCCAATTAATAAAGAGGCTTTCCCGGCTACAACTGTCAATGAAGTCGATTGGGGGACGAATGTGCTACCTCAGCAGGCTGCGAAAGAGGAATATGCAATGAAAGTTGAGCCAGAACAGCCAGCCGAGGTGGAAAATAAATCAGCTGCAACATTGTTGTTTGTCGAAGACAATATTGAGCTGCGTAAATTCCTGAAAAACCATTTTACGAATTATCAGGTGCTGGAGGCCAACGACGGTAAAGAGGCTTTGGCTGTTATCAAACAATCGATGCCCGACTTAATTGTTTCGGATGTGATGATGCCTAACATGGACGGGGTTTCTTTTTGTAAGGCCGTCAAGTCAAGCTTTATTACCAGTCATATTCCCGTGGTGATGCTAACGGCCAAAGCAGCAGTAGAACATAAAATAGAAGGCATAGAAAACGGGGCTGATGCATACATCGAAAAACCATTCGATATTGGTTTTCTCGAAGTACAGATACAAAGTCTGCTAAAACAGCGGCAATTGTTACGTAAACGTTTTTCGAATCACTTTGAAACTCAACCAGCTGAGGTTGTAGAAAACCTAATGGACAAGAAGTTTTTCGAAAAAGCAGAAAAAATAGTACACGATAATATTGCTAATAATGCTTTCTCGGTTGAAGATATGGGTACAGCGTTGGGCATGAGTCGCAGCCAGTTGTTTCGTAAATTTAAAGCGTTAACCGATAGTACTCCCAGTGATTATATCAGAGCCGAACGGCTCAAAGTAGCCAAAAAAATGCTTATGGAAGGGCAATTCAATGTCAATGAAGTAAGTTTGAAAACTGGCTTCAACAGCACTTCGCATTTTATTTCAACCTTTAAGAAATATATCGGTATTACGCCAAAAGAGTTCAGTAAAAAACAAGGCTGAATAAGCTGGTTGTGCAACAATACCGGCATTCTGCAACCATTTCTACATCTTCTGCAACTTCGTTTTAGTTTTTTGCAACCTGTGTGATATCAGGCACTTCAACATTGAACCTATATTTGATGCTATACTTTTTATCAAGAGCGATGTTGAATTTTTCAGAAAAGAGAAGGATTAAAAAAAAAGAGTTACTCGAATTTATTTTGGGTAACGTCCTTATTGTATCGCTGGGCGTAATTTTATTTATGGTTTTAGCCTGACACAATTTAAATACAAAATCTAATCATGAAGCTTAAAATGAAATTTATTTGTTTGCCACTGTTTTTTTTATTGCTTACTGAAGCTGGTTTTTCACAGGGACACGGATCAATTTACGGTAAAGTGACCGACAAAACGTCTGGTGAGCCTTTACCCGGAGCGACCATTGTTATAGATGGAATGTCATCGGGGACTGTTACCAATGTGAGTGGAACATACCGTTTGATGAATATTCCTGCAGACGACTATAATTTTACCGTATCCTTTATTGGTTATAAAAGTGAAAAAATAACCAAAACTATTGTTGCCGGAGAATCGATTGAGATGAATATCACCCTTGCAGTTGATGCTGTAGGCCTGGATGAGGTCGTGGTTTCGGCTCAGATGATGGGACAGCGGGCTGCCATTAACCAGCAGCTCAATTCCGATGCACTAACCAATGTGGTTTCGGCTGATAAAATAAAAGAGCTGCCCGATGTGAATGCAGCCGAGGCCATTGGCCGTTTGCCGGGAGTTAGTGTGCAGCGTAGCGGGGGTGAAGCCTCAAAAGTAGTGGTGCGCGGGTTGAGCCCCGAGCTGACCTCTGTTACTATTAATGGTGTAAGATTGCCGGCTACAGGTTCGGGCGACCGTTCGGTTGATTTAAGTATGATTTCTCCTGAATTGCTTTCCAACATTGAATTGTTTAAATCACCAACAGCCGATATGGACGGCGATTTTATTGGTGGGGTGGTGAACCTTGGGGTTACTAAGGCACCCGATCGCCCGGTGACCGAACTCCGCGTTTATGGTGGGTATAATAGCCTTAAGAATGAATTTGGCAATTATAAAGGTTCTTTGAATATCAGCCGTCGTTTTTTCAATAATGAGTTGGGATTGATGTTCAAAGCTAATTATGAAAATACAAACAGAAGTTCGGAACGGATTAAGGTTTCATGGAACAAAAATGACATCGACGAAGGGAAGGTGTTGGTGTCGCGATTAACTATTACCGACGAAAATAAAATGATACAGCGTTTTGGAGGTAGTGCTCAGGTCGATTACCAGTACAGCAGCGGCTATGCAATGGCACAGGCATTTTACAGCGGTCGTCATACCGATAAGTATTTGTCGGTAAACGTACTGGAAAACGCTGGAAGAATATTCCATCAGCCAACTCACAATTATGGAACCATGTCAACCATTCAGGGATTGTTGTCGGGTAAACAGCGCTTTGCAGGCATCGAAGCTGAATGGCGATTTTCACGGAGCCGTACAACCAACGAAAAGCCTTATGATGTTTCGTTGGATATTATTCAGTATGGCGGTGTTGAAGCTTCGGCAATGGAAAAAACTCCTGAAGCACTGAATGAAAAACGAATCGATAATTACGGCAATGCTCAACTGGAGAAATACTATTATTCGCCGGCTTCGAACGAACACAATAACTTACAGGCTGCTCTCGATTTTAAATACGATTTCAACCTGGGGGTTGCAGCTTCCGGATATTTAAAGTTTGGTGGTAAAATAACAACCGACGACCGTATTTACGACCATAACCACCAACAGGTTTATTGGTACTATCTCGATCAGGCCTACATTAACCGGGCAGAGGCAAATTGGCCTTACGAAATGGCATATACCAATTACGATAAGATCAGTCTGAACAATTTTACCAAAACAGGAGATGGCCTTGAAATATGGAACGGAAAATACAGCATCTTCCCTGAGTTTGATTTTGACCGGGTTGACGATTGGCAGAAGTACCAGGAAGATGAGCTCGATCCGGTGTATAATGAAGAGTATCTGAAATACACTGCAAACGAGAAGGTAATGGCAGGGTATTTCATGTCTAAAATTAACTTTGGAAGGATTATTACTTTTATTCCTGGCGTACGTTACGAACATTCTGATAATTCCTATTCAGGTTTCTATTCCGATATCGACCTACACGGCGAATCGGGGCAGGTAAAAGATACCTCATCTACTCAAAATTATGGAGAACTGTTACCCAGTGCCCACCTGAAAATTAAGCCCACCGACTGGTTAGATATCCGTTTGTCGGCAGCCCGTACGTTGGCTCGTCCGGGCTACAAAATGCTGGCTCCCCGCGTGAGGCTCGACCTTAATGATGGTATTGTTTACCAGAGTAATACTCAGTTAAATCATACTACTGCGTGGAACTATGATTTAACCATATCGTTGTTTAGTAATAAGCTGGGACTATTGACCATTGGTGGTTTCTACAAAGAATTAGATAATTATTTCACAAAAACAACCCGCCGCATGGGTACTGAAGAAGCTGTTGAGCGGGGATATCCGGAACAGGTTTATGATGTTGCAGAAGACTATATGAACTTTGACAATTCGCGGGTGTATGGTATTGAACTCGATTTACAAACTAACTTTAGCTATTTGCCTGCTCCATTTAATGGTATTGTGCTCAATCTGAATGCAACACGCCTATGGTCTGAAACTTACTCATTTACTTATCAACCTTATGAGTATTACGACCGCTCAATCAGGCGCATGGTTTTTCTGCCCGATTCATCGTTTTACCAAAGCAATAAAACCGATTTGCCTGACCAGGTAGACTGGATTACCAACCTATCGGTAGGTTACGACCTGAAAGGTTTTTCCATCAGGGTGTCGGCCATTTATCAGGCAGCTTATCTCACCGGGTTCAGCAGCCGTGGTAATTCAGAAACAACCGAGTATTTCTACTCTTTTGTTGATGATCACCTAAGGTTTGATGCAAGCATTTCGCAAAAAATTGGTGGCCACTTTGTAATTATGGCCAATCTTGCCAACATCACGGCCGAAAGTGAAAGACGTTACACCTGGAAGCCACAGTATGTGACATCGGAAAACCGTTACGGTACAACATTCGATATCGGATTGAAATATAAATTCTAACACTAATAAACACATTAACTGAATAAATTTTTTGATATGAAAAACAATTACACTTTTCTGTTTACGCTTTTGCTGGTGTTTGGCGCCTTAAACGCTTTATCGCAGGAAGTACGCATCGTGAAGGTTGAAGGATGGGATCCCGCTTCGGGCGATGCCCCTACGCAATACGAAAATAATCTCTATTACGCAATCATGGGCGATTCCACTGAGCGTAAAACCAACCCAAATGTAATTTTCGAGCTGGAAAGGGATCATATCTATTTCCTTGGAAAGCAAATTGAAAATTACGATTTCAAACTGCACATCCGTGGAGAGGAAGGTGAAGGTCTGTTGCCCGAAATTCAAGGATCAGTGAAGTCTGATGGAACCTACGGGCTCGATTATATTCGCTCGTATTACAGCATGACTTTAGAGAATG
>JAQIDF010000115.1 GCA_027858145.1 Prolixibacteraceae bacterium
GATATGTCAATCAGGCCGGTACGTCCACGGTATGCCGAAACCTACAGGCCGGCAGCAAGATTTGCGGTTGCGAATAAACAACTCGAACTTCGGGAATTGATCAGGGAGGCGCTCACTAAGAAGATTGATTGGTAGTTTATGTATCATTTGTCAATAAATCCACCCTGATATGTCTCGAATTTATGTAAGGATGTGTTTTGCACTGATCTTCTAATTATATTTGATCGGCTAATCATATAAAATCATAAAAATGAAGAGGATTGTTATCTTTTTGACTTTCGTTTTGTTCAGTAATCTTATCTCAAAAGGCGAAAGCAATGTCCGCGAAGAATTATCGATGGATTTTAACTGGAAATTTGCATACGGGCATCCATACGATGCAGCAAAAGATTTTTACCACGGCACCAGTTACTTTTCTTACTTTGCTAAGGCAGGTTATGGTGATGGACCTGCGGCTCCGGGGTTCGACGACCGGGCCTGGCGTGAGCTTGATGTTCCGCATGACTTTGCCGTTGAGCAGTCATTTTCGCCAAAAGGAAGTCACAGTCACGGCTACAAAGCTATTGGACGAAACTTTCCCGATGTAAGTGTCGGGTGGTATCGCAAAACATTTGATATTTCTGAAAGCGATCGCGGTCGTAGCATATGGGTAACCTTCGATGGTGTTCATCGTGACTCAAAAGTTTGGATTAACGGTCATTATCTGGGCAACGAAGAAAGTGGATACAATTCTTTTACATACGATATTTCAAAATACCTGAACTATGGCAGCAAAAATGTACTGTCGGTACGGGTTGATGTAACCGATGAAGAAGGTTGGTATTACGAAGGAGCCGGAATTTACCGGCATGTTTGGCTTACCAAGACCAGTCCGCTTCATGTTGCTAACAACGGAACCTTTGTTTATTCAGAAGTTGACGAAAACAAGGCAACATTATATATTGAAACCGAAATTGAAAATAAATATCTCGAAAATGCTTCATATACCCTTAAACAACAATTACTTGACAAAGGACACAATGTAGTTGCAGAAGTCGAATCAGACGGTCACGCCATTGATCCTTTTGAGGTTATAAAATCAAAACAGCAAATGCAGGTGGAAAACCCAAAGCTTTGGTCGCTCGAAAATCCCTACTTGTACAGTGTAAAAACTATAATGTTTTCCAAAAACGATACGGCCGATGTATATTTCACACGTACCGGGATACGTTCTATTGAATGGACGCCTGATAATGGGTTCTTTCTGAATGGAAAGCACGTTAAGCTAAAGGGAACAAATAACCATCAGGATCATGCCGGTGTAGGAACTGCAATACCTGATGAGTTGCAGAGCTTTCGCATTTCAAAACTGAAAGAAATGGGGAGCAATGCATATCGCACCTCGCACAACCCGCCAACACCCGAATTGCTTGATGCCTGTGATGAACTGGGTATGCTTGTTATTGACGAAAACAGGCTGATGGGTACAGCTCCCTTTGTTAAAGATTACCTTACCAGGTTAATTAAACGTGATCGCAATCATCCTTCGGTAATTTTGTGGTCGCTGGGTAATGAAGAGTGGGCCATTGAAGGAAATATGATGGGCGAACAAATTATCAAAGAAATGCAGGCTTATGTCAATACTTTAGACCCAACACGCCCAAAGAATGCAGCCAGCAGTGGAGGTTGGGGTCAGGGCATATCCAAGCATATCGAAGTGATGGGCTTTAACTACCTGAACCATGGCAGCACCGATGGCTACCATGAAGAATTCCCTGATAAACCAAGTCTTGGAACAGAAGAAGGATCTACCAATACAACACGTGGTGTTTATTTTGATAACGACAAAAAGCAGCATATAGCAGCATACGACCGCATGACCTGGAACGGTTTCTTCCCAAGTATTGAATATTGCTGGAATCATTACGATTCACGCGATTACCTGGCCGGCATGTTTATCTGGACCGGCTTTGATTACCGTGGAGAACCAACACCTTATGGATGGCCCTCCATTCATTCATATTTTGGAATGTATGATGTATGTGGTTTCCCAAAAGATAATGTTTGGTATTTGAAATCGTGGTGGGGAAATGAACCGGTATTGCATTTATTACCACACTGGAATTGGAAGGGAAAAGAAGGCGACACGATAAAAGTTGTGGCATACAGCAATTGCGATGAAGTTGAATTGTATGTTAACAATAAAAGCGTTGGACGAAAAATAATGGAGCATAACTCGCATATCGATTGGATGGTGCCATACGAGGCCGGCAAACTTGAAGCAACAGGTTATCGCGATGGTAAAGCGTTCATGACCGAAACCGTTGAGACAACAGGTGAACCTGAAGCTCTTCAACTCGAAGCACATAAGTCAGAATTTAAAGCCGATGGAAAAGATCTGGCCATTATTTCAGTTTCAACAACTGATAAAGAAGGACGCACCGTGCCTGTTGCTGAGAATTTGGTTGAATTTAGTATAGAAGGGCCTGGTAAAATCATTGGTGTTGGTAATGGCGACAATACCTGTCTGGAACCCGATAAGTACTTAGAAAAAATATCGACTATTGATATGCAGGGAGTTAAGGCAAAGATTGTAGATAAATCAATCAATTTTGATGAAATTGATATTGATTACGACGAAAGTGGTTGGATGTTGCCCTCTGAAATAGTTGAAGACATACAAAAAGCAAATGCAACTGTATACCGAAAGAAATTTGAATTGACTGATAAAACTATCAATGCTAATATCACTCTTTTTTATAATTGTATAGGTGATAAACAAACGATTTATGTAAATGAGAATGAAGTTACAGGTATTTTAGACAGGGAAGAACAGGAACGCTATACAATTGAACTTGATCATTTAGTATTGCATGATGGCGCTAATGAAATTGTAATTGTGGCTACACCGTATACTGTAAATAACAGTTGGGAGAGCCCCAATACAAATCCTGGTGTTATACAAGTTGTTAAATCAGCTGAACCATATAAAAGAAGTTTATTTAACGGATATGCACAAGTGATCGTGCAAACCGGAAAACCTGCAGGAACTATTATATTGAAGGCATTTTCTGAGGGGTTACAAGAAGCGGCAATTATTGTTGAAACAAATTCTTCAATTGATGAAAGTAGAGTAAAATAATATTTGAAAGTTTTACAATTTTAATCATCAAATATTGCAAAAACAGATACAATACCGTCAAAAAGGGGTTGTTTTATTACAATTGTTTAGGTTAATATGCAAAAAAAAGTTAGTTTTGATACGATCCTCCATTCTACTCAAAATAGTTGTTATTTAGTCACTAAGCGTACATAAGGGCAGTAAATAAGTGATTTTAAGTAGAGAGCTAAAATATATCACAAATCATACAATCGTGCAATAAATGACTAAAAAGGCCATTAAATATAAATTTAAACCCTAAATGCAAGATTTATCTACGATGATAACTGATCATTTTTAATATTTTTGACATCTGTTAACACAATTTTTCCATTTTTAATGCAAAGAGCAATGACCAAAGGAAAATATCTAATTTTAATTACACTGTTATTAACATTGTTTTCATGTGAGGATAACTTTGACAAGTATGAAAAGCCGGCGTGGCTTGAAGGATTACTTTATACAAAAATGAAAACAGTTGATAATATTGATACGTTCACAAAATGTGTTGAACTTTCAGGATACAATGAAGTTATTGACGTGTCAGGTAGCTACACAGTATTTGCACCATCAGACGAGGCATTTGAACTATACCTCCAAAGCCATGCGGCATATAATACTGTAGAAGATATTCCACAGTATGAATTATTGGCGTTGGTTAAATTCCACATAGTGCAAAATGCCTGGAACCGTGAACAACTAAGAAAGTTGGATGTAAATGGCTGGATTGACCCGAAAGATGAGTTCAATAATAAGGCCTGGGGATACAAGCGCCAGACAGTATTGCTAGGTGATGATTATCGTTTTGGTATTGTACCGGATAAAGGATATAATGAATGGCGTTTAGTTGACACAACTGAAACAACTTTTACACGCAGGATCATAAATGATACACGTAAGTATGCACCAATTTTTTATTCAGACTATTTTGCGTTGCATAACCTTCCGTTATCAGACTATAGCTTCTATTTTGATCGTTCATTTGAAAACCCTGATGATATATACTTTGCCGATGCAAAATTAAATGAAGAATATTTTGCCGATAATGGCTTTATCCATGTTGTTGACAGGGTTGTAGAACCAATGAAAAACGGATATGAGATTTTAGATTCGGAGGAAGGAAATGATTATTCGGAGTTTTTAAGATTAATACAACAGTTTCCGGAACTTGAATACGATTCCGATAAAACATTTGATCAGGCCGGTGCCGAACAGGGACTTCAGGTAGATTCTCTTTTTGAATTGACATTTCCGGATCTGGCTTTTGATATTACCAGCGAGCGTACCAAAGCCCCGGCAGGTGGAGCTGGGTTACCTTCCGAAGTTACCATTCGTTTCCATCATGGTTTAGTTGCTCCAACAAACCCTGCCTTTGAGCAATTTTTAGATGAATATGTGAGAGTTGATGGAGGATGGGGAACATTGGAGTTTATGCCCCGCCGTATTAAGCGTATAATCGCTAACTCTTACATGTCAGAAAATGCTAT
>JAQIDF010000152.1 GCA_027858145.1 Prolixibacteraceae bacterium
AGCATCTCGATAGGCTGTGCAAAGAAAAAACTAACCCCGGGAACAGCGGCCGACATTTCCTGTTTCATCATTCCTTCCAGTTCATCTTTGGTTTCAGCCCTTTTCCATTGTTCCTTCGGCTTCAGGTTGATAATCATCTTAGCCATTTCAAGCGACATGGGGTCGGTGGGTATTTCGCCGGTCCCGATTTTTGAGGCCACCTGTTCCACTTCATCAGGAAATTCACTGAGCAGCACGTTTTCAAGTTTCGTATTGATCTCTACTGTCTCAGAAAGTGATGTGCCTGGTTGTAAGATGGGGTGAATTGCGAAATCGCCTTCATCTAATTGAGGAATAAACACAGCCCCTAAGCTCCCGAAAATAAAAATTGCGCTTATCAGTAACAGGATGATAACAGATGTTACTACATACCGGTAACGAAGCGCCTGACCCAAAACAACCCGGTAACCTTTGCGCACCCGACCGATGAGTCTATCAGCAAAGCCGGGTTTATCCGACTTTTCAGGACGCAGCAAGAGTGCTGACATCATGGGCACGTAAGTAAGACATAGAATAATGGCGCCTATAAGTGCCGAACCAAACGCAATAGCCATGGGCCGGAACATGTCGCCCTCCTGCCCGGTGAGGGTAAGTATGGGGATAAAAACAATCAGGATAATTATTTGACCGAAAAAAGCTGTTCGCATCATCCGGCCCGAAGACCAGATGGTAATTTCATTGAGTTTCGTCTTCAACTCTTTTCCTTTGAGACCTCTCAGCGACTTTACCTGCCTGCTTATTTGGAATACGGTAAACTCAATGATAATCACAGCCCCGTCAATAATAATTCCAAAATCGATAGCCCCAAGACTTATCAGGTTGGCCGAAAAATTAAATGTGTACATAATTCCCAGGGCAAAAAGCAGGGAAAGAGGAATAACTGATGCGGTAATCAATCCCGAACGCAAGCTTCCCATCAGGACAATTAAAACGAAAATAACGATTAAGGCTCCCATTGTCAGGTTTTCGGTTACCGTTTTCGTGGTTTTACTAATCAGCGAAGAACGGTCGAGGAAAGGTTTCATCTGTATGCCCTCAGGCAGTGCTGCCTCAACCTGAGGCAAACGCTCTTTTACATTGGCAATAACATTTGCAGGGTTTTCTCCTCGTAGCATCATGATTTTGCCACCCACAGCTTCGCCTTTGCCGTTGTATGTAAAAGCTCCAAAACGCGGAGCATTTCCAAATTGTACAGTTGCAACATCTCCAATTTGCAAGGGTGTTCCGTTGTCGTTTTTCAGTACAATTTTACGGATGTCATCCAGCGACTGTGTTAAACCCTGTCCGCGAACAAAATAGGCGCGTCTGTTTTTTTCAATGTAGCTTCCGCCGGTGTTGGTGTTGTTTTTCTTTAAAGCATCATAAATATCTGTAATTGCGAGATTGTAACTTTGCAGCCGATCCGGGTCCACTGCCACCTCGTATTGTTTTAAGAAGCCACCCATGGTGTTAACACCTACCACACCGGGAATATTGATCAGTTCCTTTTTGACAATCCAATCCTGTATTTCCCGTAAATCCATAGCGTCATAAACCGTATCGTAGCCGGGTTTTGCTGACAGAACATACTGGTAAATTTCTCCTAACCCGGAGGTCATGGGACCCATTGTAGGTTCACCTGCACCAGCTGGTAATTTAGCGGCTGCGCTTTTTAATTTTTCCTGTACCAGCTGGCGGGGCTTATACATGTCCATATCATCCTCAAAAACCAAGGTAATATCGGACAATCCAAATTTAGAGACAGACCGGATTTCTTTTAAACCCGGCAAATTCCCCATCTCAAGCTCAATAGGATAGGTAATCAGTCGTTCTACCTCCTCTGTTGCCAGGTCGGGTGTGTAAGTGGTTACTTTAACCTGGTTGTTAGTCAGGTCTGGCAGCGTATTTAACGGTAAATTTATTGCCGAATAAACACCCCAGCCAATCCAGGCAAAAATAAACAACCCGATTATAAATTTATTTTTGACTGAAAATGTTATGATTTTATTTATCATTTCATTATGAATTTATTTGTTTTTGACTTCGTTTATATTTTTGAGACAACAGTTGATTGCTTAACATCTTCTTTCTCATAACAAAGAATTAAGTAAAGCTTTAAGCCATTGACAATGAACTGTTTATAACCAGATGGTATGTTTGTTTAAATTGCTGATATTTAGTGTATTACAAACAAGTCTATTGTCTCATGTCTAAAATCTAACGATCTATTGTTCAATTATAAGCTAAGAAATTTCAGGAGGTGCCCGAAGTGATTGGGCCGAAATGAAGAATTGTTTTAAAAAAACGGCCTGAGGGCTAAAAACTGTTGAGGTAATATTTTTGACAGGCGGAATCGCAATATTGACATTAAGTCCGGTAAAGTATAAACTAATGCATTCAGGTAAAGACTGATTTACAGAAGAACTCGTAGTCCTTTCTGACACCAGTATATTAAATGCGCGACAATGAAAATCCTGATTATCATCACCTTCCCCTTGAGATGAACTTTCACAGTTAGATTCCTGCTTTGGTGAATGGGTTACCTCAAAATGGTGATGGTGCGGCACTACAGCATGAGCTGAAATGATCAGACCTGCCAAAAAGGTAAAGACTCTTCCTATATGTTGCCCTTTTAAGTTCACCTGTCTATTAAAAATTAATTAAAAGAATATCTACAAATATAATATTATTCAAAACTTAAGATTACTGTAGCCGTTCATTTTATCCGATTTTAATTAACCATTCAACAATTAAGAGGAATCGGCTACAATTTAAGCGATTTAAAAGCATAAAACGGGAAGCGATTTTGTTAGAGAAGCAAAAAAATCAATGCAAACGAAACCGCAAACGTTTTCGGTAAGCATGTTTTACAACACATTTTCAATCGGTTTGGATAAGTTTTGATTCATCGAGTATTTTTTCTCCATCCCACCGATATGCAGAAAGTATCTGGCTTCGGACTACACAGCTATCGATACAGCAAATATTACTCTGGAAAATTTCAGCTCGCTGTTCAAGACAATAGTGCCCCATAAAAACCGGCGGTTCATCGGCATCATAAGGTGAAACTTGAGGCAGAAGTTCAAGCGGAATTGTATAGGGAGGCAGTTGGAAACGATTTCCAAAAGCGATGTCTTCAAAAGTTTTCCCGTCGGGTTTACTCCACCACTTCATCCTAAAGTTACGACGAACGATGCCCTTATTATCTTTCAATAGCAAATCGGATGGAAGTTTAAATTCTTTTCCTTTGAGCAAACCATCCATCGCCTCAGTCAGCTCATTTCCGTATAAATATTCTTTCAATAAGCTTTTTTTTAGTTTGGGCTCGCCATTCAAATATTCTTCAAATGTCTTGATATGTTGTTCATTCCAGCCGCCATGCACCACCCGGAGGTCGCCCAGATCGAGATAAAGTGGTAAATGCCTGAACCATTGTATGGTTTCTTGAAATTCGTCGGATTTCTTTTTATACTCGTCTAGCGTTTTCATTAACGGAAGTTTATACCTTGGTAAGTGTTTCCGTAACGATTTGCCTGACTTATCGATGGTAGAATACAAAATGGCATTTAGTTCATGGTTACCAATAACAGCAAGTGCGTTGCCCGAGTCAACCATTTGCTTAACCAAACGCACGGTTGCACGAATTTCTGGTCCGCGGTTAATAAAGTCGCCCGTAAATATTACTTTCCGTTTAGAATGCTTGAATGAGTTGCCATCTGCCTCGTATCCCATTTTTTTAAGAAGCCTTACCAACAAATCGTAATGCCCGTGTAAATCGCCAATTATATCGTACATATCTTTTTATAATGACTGCAAAGTAAAAAAAGGGCAGTAAAAAAACAGCCCTTTTGAAAAAAAATATTGAATTCTATTGTACTATTTATTTTTATAATGAACTAATGGCAATTCACGTAAACGTCTGGTACTGGTTTCTGCCGTGATATCACGTTGCGGATTTGAGAGCATTTCGTAACCTACCATGAATTTTTTAACCGTTGCCGAACGCAACAACGGTGGATAAAAATGCATATGGAAATGCCATTCGGGATGCTCCCTCCCATCGGTTGGAGCCTGGTGAATTCCGGCACTGTATGGAAAAGAAGTCTCGAAAAGATTATCGTACATGATGGTTAACTTCTTATACATATCGGCCAGTGATGTTTTATGGGCTTCATTCATGCCGGATATAGAAGACAGTTGCGCACGACTAATAATCATTGCTTCAAAAGGCCATACAGCCCAATAAGGCACCAATGCAATAAAATGATCGTTACTCATCAACAGCCGTTCTTTTTTTTCAACTTCTTTCAACAAATAATCATGCAGAAGTGTACTCCCGTTTTTTTTGTAATAAGCAAGCTGACTTTTACCTTCCTTTTCCTGTTCTACCGGTACGTTACTGGTCGACCATATTTGTCCGTGAGGATGTGGGTTACTACACCCCATAGCAGCTCCTTTGTTTTCAAAAATCTGAACGTAGTTTATATCGGGATTATCGCCTAACTTAACATATTCTTTCTGCCATAAATCAACCACATCTTTGATGTCATCCACATCCATTTCGGGAATGGTAAGGTTGTGCTTAGGTGAAAAACAAATCACCTTACATATTCCGCTCACACTTTCCGATTTAAAAAGCTCCCCGTCAGAATAACTACCCTCAGGAGTATCGGGCAGCAAAGCACTAAAATCGTTCACAAACGAATAAGGCTTCTTGTAATCGGGGTTTACCTGTCCGCCCGACCTTTTATTTGTAGGGCACAAATAGCATCCCGGGTCATATTCCGGGCGCTTGTCAACTGTATTTTTTTCTACCTGCCCCTGCCATGGGCGTTTTGCCCTGTGGGGCGAAACCAATACCCATTCTCCGGTTAAAGGATTATATCGCCTGTGGGGATGATCCTCCGGATTAAATTGTATGTTCTCCATTGAAAATATTTTATGCTGAATTTTAAAAAGTAAAACAACCAATTATTAAAAAATCTTATGTCCTCCCTGTCCGATTTCAGCCACATAAAATTCAGGATTAATGTACGTTCTTTTTTTATAATTGGCGCCAACTTGCTGAATAAAATCATCGACAGCTTCGTCTTTAACAAGCGAAACGGTAGATCCACCAAAGCCTCCACCCGTCATGCGTGAACCAATTACACCTTCAATTTTTCTGGCTTCCTCAACCATGGCATCCAACTCGTTACCTGTAACCTCGTAGTCGTCGCGCAACGAATCGTGCGATGCATTCATGAGTTTTCCAAATACCTCAAGGTTGCCCGCTTTAAGGGCATCAACAGCCTCTACAGTGCGCTCAATTTCAGAAACTACGTGCCGCGCACGACGGCGGACTGTTTCATCTTCGATTTTATCTTCAAGCTTTTTGAATTCGTCCCACGAAATATCAGCCAACTGGTTTATTTTTGTATAGGGCTTCAATGCCTCAACAGCTGCCTGACATTGAGCAACCCGCTCGTTGTATTCGCCAGAGCCCAATGAATGCGGGCTGTTGGTATTGCTGATCACAATTTTTACACCATCGAGCTTAACAGGTACCAGCTCATATTCAAGTGTGTCGCAGTTCAGAAATATAGCACTGTCGGCAGCACCCATGCCCGATGCAAACTGATCCATAATGCCACAGTTAACACCTGCAAATTCATGTTCAGCTTTTTGCCCCATTTTTACAAGATCAACCTGATCAACACCAAACCCGAACAAGTCATTAACAGCAACTGCAGTAGCAATTTCAAGTGAAGCTGATGAACTTAATCCGGCACCATTGGGTACATTCCCGTAGAATAAAAAATCGACACCGGCATTTATTTCATGCCCGCTTTTTACAAACTGCGCAATAGTACCTAAAGGATAATTCACCCAGTTGCCTTTATCGAGTGGTGTAGTCAATTTATCCAATGTCAACTCTTCACTGTTTTCAACATTAAGTGAGGCAAAACGAAAAACATTCTCATTGTTTTTACGCACCAGGCAATACGTTCCGAAACTCAATGCACACGGGAAAACAAATCCTCCGTTATAATCAGTATGTTCACCAATTAAATTAACTCTTCCGGGCGAAAAGAAACCTGAAATTTCGCCTTCACCATAAACTTCAACAAACTTATTTTTCAACTCTTCAACCTTCATAACAAATAATTTAGATAAGACCAACACGCCAACTGGTGGGTACTGGTAGGGTGCAAATATATATTTTTATTTTATATCCTAAAAAAAAAGACGACATGTTATTTGTTATCTATGCAGAACCTCGATCTGCAAATACCCATGTATTTCTTTTTGACTTGCGTTCTGTTCCATCAATTGCTCTGGCAAGAGCGCATCCCATGGCTATAAAATCTGTACTTATGGTTGAAACCCCGCCGGCAACCACTTCCTTTAACATGGTATCGTTAAAAGAAATAACACCTATATCATGCCCCGGCACAAAGCTTTTCGCACCGGCAATTTTTAATACTTTCACCAAATCTCTATCAGAAGGAATAAGAAAACAAACACCTTTCGTTACATCATGGGCTTCTACCCTGGATAAAGAGCGAAACGAGCAGTTATTTCGGGAAGCATATTTTTGGGCACCTTTTATCCGCTCTTGTGGTTCTTTACCGCCGGGATGAATCATTACCAGCTCGCGATATTTGTTATAAACATTTGAATATTCAGTTAAAGCTTCAAATACATCTTTTTCAAAATCCTGATATATTGACACATACGAAGTCAACTCTTTTTTAAAACGATCAAGAATAATTACATTCCGGGTGTCAATTTTTGAAATACTTTTATGAACATCTGAAAAAAATGCGGGCATAATAACATAATCAGTATAATTCCCGGCGGCCTTTTCGATTAAATCATCAAAAAGTTGCCGGTTAAAATGATGAAAATAAATATCAACATCAACATTTGAACTCAGGTTACCTACAAAAGCGTTATACATATCCTCTTTAAAAGCATTCAGCTCATCAAAAAGTAAAAACACTTTTTTGTTAACTTCAATATGTGTGTTTTGAATAAAATACCCTTTCCCGGGTCTGGCCATCACAATTCCCTTCGATTTTAGATCACTGAGCGCCATGAGAGCAGTATCGCGCGATATGTTATTATTATTACACAGCTCGTTAAGCGATGGCACTTTATCACCTTTTTTCAATGTGCCATTTTCAATTCCATGCAATATATTATTTACAATTTGCCGATATAATGGCACAGAAGAATTATGATCGATTATGATTTCCAACGAAGCTGACATGTATTTTTCTTTGATACAAAAGTACAAATATTCGACAACGAGGAACACAATTCACCGTTTATAAGACTCGTCAAAATATTTTAAACATGGCTTTATTTACTTCCTTTTGACAGATATCCGTCATTTTTCAATAAATTCGCATAATCCAACAAAAACAAACAGTTTAACATTAATGAAGATAGCTGTAAACACTCAACATTTATTAAAAGACAAACTTGAAGGCATTGGATGGTTTGCCCACGAAACACTGCGGCGAATTACCAAACAACACCCTGAACATGAGTTCTTGTTTATTTTTGACCGCCCATGGCATGAGTCTTTCATATATTCTGACAATATAAAACCGGTAAAAACAACCATACCATCGAGGCACCCATTTTTATGGAAATGGCATTACGATGTTGATATTCCTGCCATTTTAAAGAAACACAATCCCGACGTGTTCTTTTCACCCGACGGATGGATGCCATTGAATACGGATGTGCCTGTTGTTGATGTGATACACGACATCAACTTTATTCACCGCCCTGAAGATTTCCCCTTTCTTCCCCGAAAATACTACCGGCATTATTTCCCGAAATTTGCAGCAAAGGCAAAACGCATTGTAACTGTTTCGGAATACAGCAAAGATGACATTTCAGTGAACCTGAACATTGAACCTGAAAAAATCGATGTTGCCCATAACGGATGTAGCAATGTTTTTTTACCTGCCTCAAAAGATGTTCAAGAAGAAATACGTAAAAAATTCACCGACGGAAATCCATTCTTTATTTATGTTGGTTCACGCAATCCCCGAAAAAACATAAAAGGGATGCTTGATGCTTTTGATACATTCAAAGAAAATGATAAGCAAAACTTTAAGTTTGTATTCGTGGGGGATCCTATGTGGGGAAAATCGTACCTGAACGACACCATTAGAAAAATGAAACATAAAGACGACCTGGTCTTTACCGGACGCCTTTCAACCGACGCCCTGCAAATGGTGCTAGGAAGTGCCGAAGCACTCGTTTTAGCCTCTTTTTCAGAAGGTTTTGGCATACCGATTATTGAAGCAATGCATTGCGATGTTCCCGTAATTTGTTCCGAAACAGCCTCGCTACCAGAAGTTGCAGGTGATGCGGCACTATTTGTTAACCCAACATCAACCGATAGTATCGTAAAAGCATTTAATACAATTGCCAACAAACCCGAAACAAAAGCCCGGCTTATTGAAAAAGGACAAAAACAACGCGAGAAATTTAACTGGGATTATACGGCTGAAAAGGTATGGAATTCGATACTGAGTGCTACAAAATAATTTAGAGATGACTAAAAAACATAAACTCGAACCATTTTTTAAAGCCGGAGCAACTGAAGCCGGATGTGATGAAGCTGGTCGTGGATGCTTGGCAGGGCCGGTATATGCTGCCGCCGTTATCTTGCCATCTGATTATTTCAATCCTGAATTAAATGACTCGAAGCAACTTTCAGAAAAACAACGATACAATATTCGAGAAGAAATTGAAAAAGAAGCAATTGACTGGGCTATCGGAGTTGTGTCGAACACCGAAATTGATGAAATAAACATTCTTAACGCATCATATCTGGCCATGCACCGTGCCATCGACAAGTTAAAGACACTTCCCGGGCATCTGATAATTGACGGAAACCGTTTCAATCCCTATCATAAAACATCGCACGAGTGCATTGTAAAAGGCGATGGGAAATATTTTTCGATTGCAGCTGCCTCCGTACTGGCAAAAACCTACCGCGACGACTATATGCATAAAATCGCTGAAGAATATCCGGGGTACGACTGGGACAATAATAAAGGCTATCCCACAAAAAAACATCGTAAAGCCATAATGGAATTAGGCAAAACTCCCTACCACAGGCTTTCGTTTACCCTGATACCACCTCAGCTCAAAATCGAGTTTTAATCATCGCTCCACTCCAGTATGTCACCGGGCTGGCAGATGAGTTCATGGCAAATAGCTTCGAGGGTGCTAAACCGTATGGCTTTTGCTTTTCCGGTTTTGAGTATCGAAAGGTTTGCCGGGGTAATCCCAACCCTTTCTGATAATTCATTAAGCGAAATTTTTCGCTTAGCCATCATCACATCTAAATTTACAATAATCGGCATACCCCTGATTTTATATGGTTAATTCATTTTCTTGTTTCAACTTCAATCCCCGGTTTATTATTTCGGCTACAATTAATATCACAACACCTAAAAACAAGTGAATTGTATCCGCCTTATCATACAATATATTGTAATGTTCAAATTCAAATAAAATTTTGTTAGCTAAAAAATATAAATAATTAGCAACAGACATTAAAATGAAAATCAAAACAAGAGCAATACCGATCATTCGTAACTGTTTAATATTATCCATCTCAAAAACAGCTTCACTTTGCAGGGAAGATAATAAGAGAAACAAGTTGATTATTAAAAAGATATAGGCTACAGTTATTAATAAGCTCAAAAAAACACTAATACCGCTGTACATTCTTACTCTTGAGGGCAATAATGTTGATGCAGGCAATGCTGCTTTCATCCTATAATACCTCGTTGAGGTTTTACTTTTTGTTTTAATGTTTTCAATCGAATCAGGAAAATTGAAAATTGATTTTTTTGGTGCTAATTTTAAAAAATACACATCTGGTGCTATCTGGAATTTATAATCATCCCCAACAGCATTATTAGGCTTCACAGTGTCTGTTAATCGATTATTACCAATAGGTGAACCCGCACCTCTATAAAACCCCATTTTAAAATCTTCAAATCCATTTATAAACGATGAGACTATCATAAATCCAAAAGCAATACCTGCTAACCATACCAGTGTTTTTAAAGAGAGAAAACGTTTCATAAGCTTTAGTGATTTTTAGGTTACAACACTGCAAATATAAAACGAAACTCAATGTATTACAACTATTATTTATTGTTTTTCGATAATTTATTAATACAATATAGTATCGGCCTATTCTGAAAGCAACTCCTAATTATTTTATTTCATCGCAGGAGATTAACACACTTCTGTAAAACAACACCGGAGAACACGGAGAGCGCAGAGTAGGTTGCGTTGCTTTTATGTAGCCCGCTGAAACTTGTCATTTCAACGTAGGAGAAATCTCAGTTGAAACGTTTTTTGTCCACGGATTTTCACTGATGAACACGGAGGGCTTGACGACTGCGAGGGAACCCACTGCCACGACGTGGCTATATTTCAATAACCCCCGGTGGAGCTGGCGGAACCGGGGGTTGAAGCATAACCAATGCCCCCAGCCCCGGAGTGGGCGGTACAGTGCCAGAAAGAATCTCAGTTGAACCCCTGTCAGGGTTCTGTTTGAGTCGATTGCCTTAACCACCGGCTTCACCGGTGGTTATTCAAATTAAGTCCCTTCAGGACTTTTATGCAGCCCGCTGAATCTTGTCATTTCGACGTAGGAGAAATCTCAGTTGAAACGTTGTTTGTCCACGGATTTTCACAGATGAACACAGATGGTTATGTTTAGCATTATCAGAGAATGTGCAGCTCCAATTATTGGAAAAAAACACCTGAGAACGCAGAGGGCGCAGAGAGGTTATTTACCTTTACATCAGTACCTTCAAACCTATAATTTACCAACCGCTGAAACCAGCAGATACACCGCAAACAGCACCAAAAAAGCACCGCAGGCACCAATAAGGATACGATAAACCTTGTCGCTAAAAAGGCTTTTCCCCCTGCTAACACCGTACGA
>JAQIDF010000164.1 GCA_027858145.1 Prolixibacteraceae bacterium
CCGGTGATGTGGAGCAATAACCCCCATTCATGTTCATCGTCATTAATGCGGGTCCAGCTACGGGCTTTATCATCCGAGCGGTATATGCCCCGGATTCCGTCTACAATCCCGATTAGGTAAAGTGTGGGGTAATCTTCACCTGGTGCCGCTTTGCCAAATCCAAACCCGTGTATTTCACTCACCTTGGGTTGAAGTTCAAAACCTTCACCTTCGGTTGCATGATATAAACCGTCGAAAGCTGCAATCCACAGGTCTTTTTCATAACCGGGTGTTGCATAAATGCGATCCTGTCCGCCACGGCGGTCGCCCCGGTTGCTACCTTGTTGGGCAAGCCCGTTTTTCAAGCTTATTTTACTTGTTGTAAATGTTTTTGCACCGTCAGTGCTTTGGTACAATACACCTTTGTATAAATCTACTGCATAAAACTTTAGCGGATTTACCTTGTCGGCTACTACACGTGTGTTGGCAGACAGTTCAGTTATTTCCTTCCATGTTTCGCCCTTATCGCTTGTTCTGTAGGGTTTTTGTCGTTGTGGTGTCCAAACCCAGGTAGCACCATCGGCAGATACCGCAATGCTTCCGTGCCGGCTATCTTCGTTTGGTATTTTAGCAGGTTGCCAGCTTCTGCCGTAATTGTTTGAATAACCAATGTTGCTACTATTATGGTGTCCCGATGAAATCCCGACGCGCACGATCACTTCAGGTTTTTGCCATGCGCAGGTCACATCGTCGCAGTTTCCGAAAAATGGGTTTTTGAAGTATTGTCCTTCTTCAGCTTTATCGAGGTTCCAGTGTGCAAATCCGGCGTAATCGCCTATGCCGGTAATTAGATGGGCGCCCTTGGGCGGACTGCATAGTGATAGCGGAACGGTTTCTTCAATTCCACGCGTGTAAACACTCCATAAGGTTTGTTTGCCTTTATCTACATTGGTGAGGTTGAAGGTTTCAAAACCACCAAAACCGGTTGTGAAAATGGCATGATCGGGATTGAACGGATTAATCTCAACATCGAACATCCAGTGGAGTGGGGTGTATTCAGTATAAGGAGCTATTGAATAGTCGAATTCGGCACCGTTAGCCATGATGGCTTTCCAGGTTTCACCGCTGTTGGTCGACCGGTAAATGTCGGCTCCTCCATATTCGCCCGATCGGTGAAAAACACTGGCCAGAATTGTTTGTGCATCTGAAGGGTCAACTTCAACAGTTGCATAACCAAAAGTTTTTCCTTTTTCAGGTTCTGGCTTATTGGGAGTAATATCTGTCCATTTTTCCGATTCGATATTAAATTTCCAAACACCACCGTTGGTCATTCTCGATGGCCCTGGTGTGTTTCCGTAAGATATGTACAGGTTGCCATCGGGAGTCATCTTTCCTTGTGTCGGGCGATATTGTGTGGGTTGATCAGGAATAGCTTCCCATGTCTCACCACCGTCGGTTGATTGAAAGATGTTGCTACGGTTTATCAGTGATACTCCAGCAAAAACATGACGGCTTTTGTCTTTATTATTTGACTGTGGTGCAAAAGCGATCCATACAATTCCGCTCCCGGAGTTAGCCCATTCCCATCTTCTTTTTTCTCTTCCGGAAAGTGAATCTGGGGCTACTTCGGTTACATCAGGAAAGGAATCTACTTTATTCCATGTTAGACCGGCGTCAATACTTTTCCATAAGCCTGCGTGTCGTGTTCCCAGGTATATTATGTTGCCGTTTAGCGGATCTACCATCATGCGTTCGCCGTTTCCCCGACCGTTTTCGTTGCCTCCAAACTTGAAAGGCACTTTAACCCGTGTGAATGTATCGCCACGGTCGTCTGATACCAGAATTTCGCCATCCGGACTGCCATCACTGGTGTATGTGCCACAAGCAAGATAAAGCTTGTCGGGGTCATTCGGGTCTAAAGCAATGCTTTCAATACCCATCAGGTTGCTTTCTTTATACGAAATCCAATCTGTAAGAGGAATCCAGCGTTTCGCTTGTTCTTCCCAGCGATAGGCTCCACCCATATCAGTACGTGCGTAACGCAGATCTTTTTCGGTGGGGTGAAAAACAATCCCATCGACAAATCCGCCACCGGCAATGGCAACGTTTTTCCACTCGTAAGCTTCATTCTGATTTTTAGGGGATGAACAAGCCATTGTAATTACAATGACCATTAATAAGGTTAAGTAGTTAGATGTTTTCATATAATAAATTGATTTTTTTTGGTTAATTCTCCTGGTGCTCTAAATTATAAAAAATTAATGTTGAATAATGCATAATTATCATTTGTTACGGTAATGTGCAACAAAAAAGCATATAAACCATTCAAGGAATATATGCTTTTTCATATATTATTAAACTAAAACTCGGATTGAGGTATTGGGTGAATTAATTAATAATAATCTTTTTTGTTGATACGAAATCATCATTATGAATTTTTATAAAATAGAAGCCTTTTGAAAAATCAACAACATTTATTGTTAAAGTAGTTTGTGTGCTTGTTCTATTTTTAACAATTTGACCAGCAGGGTTAACAATGTCAATATTAATTAAATCCTCATCCACATTATTTAGGTCTATGGTAATATAATTATTAGCTGGGTTAGGATATATTCTCCAATTAATATTGGAATTTTTTTCAGAGCTTGAACTAGTGCTGGAGGTAGAGTAGTATATTTCAAGCTTCGGATGTAACGCAGGGTTATCATTATCACTCGATGCAAAAATCAAGCTTCTATAATGTTCCTCGATTACAAGTTTTAAAAGAAACCCATGACTATTATCCGGATCATCGAGCATATCCATGACTAAATTGGTAACATCAATGTATAAATAGTCTTGATTGGAACTATTACTTTCAGGTAAAATTACCTGATTTTGAGTTGTTACAGAAGGTTGGTTGTTCCATGTAACAGTGTTTTCTTCCCAAGGTGAAGTAATTCTGCATAAGATAGCTTCATTGGATCCATCCATTGTAGAATGACTTCCATTTGCAGGAGAATCATATGCAAACAAT
>JAQIDF010000165.1 GCA_027858145.1 Prolixibacteraceae bacterium
AACTTGAAAGAGGATGAGCTTCTTGGTGCAACGAGTATTAGAAGAGCCGTATGACGGGAGACTGTCACGTACGGTTCTGAGAGAGGCTTGGGGTGAAATTCCCCTTGTCTACTCGACCACTAACGTTACCAACAAGGCGAAGAAAGACAACGACAACGAAAATGATATATAAAATGATTTGAAATGAAAAAATAAATGGCTATGAAAGAAAAAAGATTTAGTTTTTTGCAGACCCGCAGAAAAGAAAACGGAAAGCCGACCTAAATTTAGCACATTGCCTTTTGCCCAGCACTCAATCCAACGAGCAGGACGGCTACGTGGAAGGAACTTGTGTTAACCTGAAGATTTACCACAAAGCAAACAGGGAGACACATTACATTCTTTACGAAAGAATAGAAGGTCCGACAAGCTATACATCATTTGCAACTCTGCTTGCCAAAGGCAAATCCCTGACCACAGGCACTAGCGACCAGCAACAGCAATCGCTTATCCTGCGCAAAAACCAGCCGAATCCGTTGACGGATAAGGCAACGATAAGCTACTACCTGCTACAAAGTGGCAAGTAAAGCTTAGCATTTATAATATGCATGGGCAAAAGGTAGCAACATTGGTTAAACGAGTACAATCTAATAGAGGACACAGGGTAACCTTTAACAGGAACCAGGTAGAACCGGGTATTTATATTTATAAGCTGATGTATAAATCAAACTCAAATCAACAATCGAAAACTTTGTATAAAAAGATGTCCATGATAAAATAATATGAGAAAAACTACAAACATTTTTTGCATTGTAAATTAAACTTTGAAATATATAAAAAAAGCCTATTATGAAAACAACAATATTTTTTGCAGCTTTGCTATTCTTCGCTTTATCAGTTAGTGCACAAAATAACGTCCTTTTCGCTAGCGCATTAAATGCTAGCTCAACTTATTCTGCTGATCTTGACGGAGATGGCGATATGGATGTCTTGTCAGCTTCCTCGGATGATGACAAAATCGCCTGGTATGAAAATACAGATGGGGCAGGCACTTTTTCCGCACAAAAGGTGATTACCACCGATGCAGATAGAGCCAGGTCCGTATATGCCGCCGACCTTGACGGAGATGGCGATATGGATGTGTTGTCGGCTTCGTACTGGGATGACAAAATCGCCTGGTATGAAAACCTGGATGGGGCAGGCACCTTTTCCGCCCAAAAGGTCATTACCACCGAAGCAAATGGAGCCGGGTCCGTATATGCCGCCGACCTTGACGGGGATGGCGACAAGGATGTATTGTCAGCTTCCGAAAATGATGCCAAAATCGCCTGGTATGAAAACCTGGATGGAGCAGGCACTTTTTCCACTCAAAATATTATCACCACCAATGCAGATGGAGCCATGTCAGTATATGCAGCCGACCTTGACGGTGATGGCGACAAGGATGTGTTGTCGGCTTCGTGCTGGGATGACAAAATCGCCTGGTATGAGAATCTCGGAGGGGGTGGGAGTTTTTCTTCACAGAATGTTGTTTCCGGTTTCAAAGAGATCATTGATTCCAATGTGGTTGGAGCTGGGTCCGTATATGCAGCCGACCTTGACGGAGATGGTGATATGGATGTGCTGTCAGCTTCCTCGAGTGATGACAAAATCGCCTGGTATGAAAACCTGGATGGAGCAGACACTTTTTCTGATCAAAAGGTCATTACCACCAATGCAGCTGGAGCCAGCTCAGTATATGCCGCCGACCTTGACGGAGATGGCGACAAGGATGTATTGTCAACTTCAGAAAATGATGCCAAAATCGCTTGGTATGAAAATCTGGATGGAGCAGGCACCTTTTCCGCCCAAAAGGTAATTGCAACAGACGAATATGTCGGATATGATGTTTATGCCGCCGACCTTGACGGAGATGGTGATACGGATGTTTTGGGATCCGAGACACATGGTAATTTGGGTTGGTACGAAAATTTAAATGGAGAAGGCGATTTTTCATCGTCAAATACAATTGATGATGAAGTTTGGGGTTTAGAGTCAGTTTATGCTTCCGATTTGGATAATGATGGAGACCTGGATGTTCTGGCAATTTCCAGAGAAATGAGTCGCCTTAACTGGTATGAGAATAGTAATGGGAACGGAGTATTTTCAGACAGAAAAATAATTGATCACGAATATGGTCTTACATCTTTGTTTGTGGCGGATTTAGACGGTGACGGCGATACGGATGTGCTGTCCGCTTCAGACGAGGGTGAAATCGCCTGGTATGAAAACCTCTTATACTTACCCAACGAGACCCATTTTACCCCTATTTGGCAAGGCAATGCCTACCAACCCATGACTTTCATGATAGGAGGTGCTGCTTTAGATGACATCCAACTGGTGGCCGGCGATGAAATCGGCATTTTTGATGGTGTTAAATGCGTCGGTGCCGGAATACTCGACCACACACTGGATGCATCAAATCACGAAGACTATATCCAGATAACGGCTGCAAAAGATGATGGAGACGGTAATGGGTTTACCGAAGGTAACCCAATTACATATAAGCTATGGCGGTCAAGTGATGGTTTGGAGCTAGAGGTAAAGGAGCCGCAATATCCTTATGAGGGCTCGGATTCGGAAGTTTTTGTTGGTCTGGCAACGAATTATGTTATATTGGAACAAGTCGAAGTATCTACCAATGAGAAAGTATCATCTATCACTCTTGCAGATGGAGAACAAGATTGTTTCAACGCCACCAACACCATCATCGTTGCAGATGAAGGAGATGTGATTGTTGAATCCGGCGCCTCTGCCAATTTTATCGCCGGTCACAGCATCCTTTTCCGGCCCGGTTTCCATGCACAAGCTGGCAGTTATGTCGATGCGCACATTACAACAACAGGCTCGTTCTGTGATGACCTGCCGGCTGCACCAATAATGGCTGCCGAACCGATTGCAGACAAAAGTGTTGAGTTTGAAGAGCCAGAACTGGAGGATGATACAATTGAACGCCAAAGTTTGATGGTTTACCCAAACCCCAATAACGGGAAATTCACCATTAAGTTGGAGAACATCGAAAGTGAAACGTTGGTGTTGATGTATAATTCAATCGGACAGAAAGTTTACGATGTTACCATGACTGAACAGTTACATTCGGTTGAGTTGCCTAATGTGCAAAGGGGAATCTACTTTATCAAAGCAATTAACAATCAAAAACAGTTCGATCAGAAGATTGTAATTCAGTAATAAATTGATTCGTTTGCTATTTCTGTGTGTTCATACAGAAATAGTAAACGTTCACTAAGTTAATAAGAAAAAATATATTTCTTATTGGGCGATGTGTTATATTTATAAATTGAAATAAAATGTTATGATTTGACTTTATTTCATAAGACCCGTTTGAAACTAAAATAATATATATAATCCAAAATAAACCATCAAAATATCCACCACCATGAAAAAATTACATTTACCGGTATTTCTAACCCTGATCATTCTGTTTTGGGTTAACCAACTTTCTGCTATTACACAAGAATGGAATTTTAGTTCATATTCTTTCCGTAGTTTAGGATTAATAGAGAGTCAAACGCATATCAATGGATTATCGATATATGCAAATTCTGACAAGCCAGTTACTGTAGATGAAAGTCTGGTTTCTGTTAATGATGTGTTTTATACTCATCGTATCAAACTAGGCGGGGCTGGTAGTATTGTTGCTAACGAGCCGGAATACAGGATATTGTCATTTTATGCCCCGGGTAATACTTCAATAACAGTTATCTGTACATCTTCCAGCGATACAGAAGATCGGGAATTATTGGTTGTCAACGGTAACAATGGCGATACCATCTACACCTTTCAGGCTCCAGGTGGTGTTGTAAGTACTGAGACTTTCGATTATACGGGCAATGGAACCAATGTATACCTCATGTCGAAATCAAGTGGTATTAATCTTTACAGTGTAAAAGCTGATAGTGAAGTTGATCAGGGTATTACGCTTTTTGATCCTGCGAGCTATGATCCTGCTAACCTTCCTTCCGGAATGTCGATTGTTGAAATTGATAATAAAAAATACCTGAAGGCTCCGTTAAATGATTGGTCTTCCATTATTAACATTGATCCTTTTTTTATTAGTTCAGATATATCATATCTGGTATTTCAATATAAATATAAAGAAGGAAATTCGGGTTATACGGTCGATCAGGTTAACTCTTTTTTTAAGTTTTTTGATTTGAATTGGTCGGAAATTGTAGCACAGGATGTTCCGTCCGATTCGAATTTTGTTGAACGTTTTATACCTGTATATACCGAAGAACATGGTGCTTTTTGTGGTTCTTTTTTATTAGCAGGGTTGAAAACAGCAGATAGGACAGCGGTAACAGGTGATACCATTTTTATTGGTCAGGTACATACCTACATCAATGAGCCTGATGTGATTTTTGATCCGGCCAATTACAATGCATCGCTTTTGCCTGAAGGTATGGATGTTGTTAATGTTGATGGTGAGAAATTGTTACAGGTAGTTACCAACGGATGGAGTTCAAACTTAAACATTCAGACGTTTAATATAAAGCAGGGCTATTCTGCAACTTGTAGTTTTAAATATGCATTGGGCAATACAACAGCCGATTCACTTACTTTGTCGCAGATTAATTCTAGGGTTGTTTTAATGGATGTTGTGAATGAAGTGCCTAACCCCTGGGGAGAGGGAATGGTCCCGTCAAGGGTGAATTTAATCCAAAGTCCTGCAAATAGTGAAATGACAAAGACGGCAGGAAGATTTTCCCCTGAAATGCAATACATACATCTGCTTCAGTTCGCCGGCCAAAAAAACTATGAGGGCTGGCAAGAATCGTATGGTGATACACTCTGGGTTGGGAAAATTGAACAGGTTTATATCCCCCACTCACAAATTGAGGTTAAAAAAACGACGGTCGCCCCAACACTCGACGGTGTAGAGGAGGAATGTTGGAATGGTGTTGAGCCTGTGCGTATCATGCAGGATTTTATCAATGAACATCCTTCA
Source organism: Prolixibacteraceae bacterium (assembly GCA_027858145.1). Lineage (GTDB taxonomy): Bacteria > Bacteroidota > Bacteroidia > Bacteroidales > Prolixibacteraceae > Roseimarinus. The sequence continues at coordinate 4,988 of JAQIDF010000165.1, forward strand.
GTTACAGCATACTGGAAAGCCATGTGGGCGGATTCAGGAATGTTTGTGTTAGTTAATGTACAGGATAATGATCACTGGCCATCGTGGGAGGCAGGTAGTGATGAGTTTTGGTTATACGATGGCACCGAAGTTGCATTTGATGTTAACCCTGTGCTTAACGACGGATTGGGGGCTTCAAATGGAGAAGGCCACTATCAGCATTCTGGATTATTTGTGGAAGATCAGTATGGAACAGAGCTGGGGAGTGATCAGTATAGATATGCAAGTCAATTGTCGGGTGAAAATTATACTACCGAATATTTTTTCCCGTACAATGAGTTTTGGGATAAAGAGAGTGTCAATCTTACTATGTCCGATTTTTTAGCACTCGATTCGATTGGTTTTGATGTTTATGTTGCTGATCGGGATGAAGGCCATGCAACTCAGCGGCAACGTAAGGTTTGGCATAATACTGGTGTTGTAGATGAGAATTATATGAACATGGACAATGCCGGTTCTATTAAACTTATTGACGAAAATGTACCAATAACAGATAGTGTTATGGTTACGTTCAGGGTTGATATGCGCGATGAACAGATACACCAACCGGGGGTTACTTTACAAGGTAGTTTTGATGGGTGGCAGGATTCATATCAGATGACAAACACCTATGACGATGTGTATGAGGTGTCGTTGTTAATACAGAAAAATACTTATCATGAATTTAAGTACCTGAACGGATATATGTCTGAAACCCCTGATGGAGATTGTACAGCAGGAGGCGAATATAACAATCGTTTTATTAATGTGCCCAGCAGTAACGAAATACTTGATTTGGTATGTTTTAATCGTTGTTCTGTTTGTCCGCCTTCTCACGTCGATGTGTCCAAAACTGAAACGGCTCCTATACTTGATGGCGTTATTGATGCTGTTTGGGACAATTTTGATCCAGTGCCGGTTTCAAAAAACTATATTTACGAAACACCTACTGTTGATGCTTATTGGAAAGCTATGTGGGCCGATTCGGGTATTTATGTTTTGATTGAAGTGGAAGACGATGACCATTATCCGTTTTGGGAAGTTGGTTCTGGTAATCCATGGGAATATGATGGGGCAGAAGTTGCATTTGATGTAAATTCCAATTTATACGATGGTATAGGAAGTTGCGAGGGGCAGGGGCATTCTCAATACATTCCTGAGTTTACAGAAGGGCAATATGGGGTTTTGATTGACCGTGGTAGCTTTCAATATGCAAATCAGCTGTACGGGGAGAACTGGGTGAGTGAGCTTTATTTTCCATTTACAAACTTTGTAAATAAAGAAGACCTAACTCTTTTTAAAAACGACTTTCTATTACTCGATGCCATTGGCTTCGATGTATATATTATTGATCAGGATGAAACTGCGCTGCCCGGACGGCACCGTAAAGTTTGGCAAAATAACGGTTTAATAGATGAGAACTGCATGAATATGGATGATGCCGGTACAATCAGCTTAGTGGGAGAAGAACCGGATATATCAGTTTCTGAAGCAGATTCAATGGCTTTGGTTGCTTTGTATAATTCAACGAATGGTGATAGTTGGAATAATAATCAGGGGTGGTTGACCGATATTGTAATAAACTGGCAAGGAGTAACGGTACAGGATGGAAGGGTAACCGTATTAGACCTTCAAAATAACAACCTGACCGGGCAGTTGCCATCCAAGTTAGCTAATCTTACGGCTTTAATTACGTTAAATATTGGCAACAATTGGAACCTTGACCAGGGGGGAATCCCTGATTTATCAATGTTGACAAGCCTAAGAGAATTGTTCATCGCTTCATGTAACCGGAACGGGAATATGCCCGGATGGCTGTTGCAATCTACTGGCATCGAAAAAATTGATGTTAGTGGCAATGCTTTAACCGGAACGTTTCCAACAAACTTTGTTAATTCTGCAAACATAACACATCTTGATTTAGCATGGAACCAATTTGATATTCCCGAAGCATTCCCCGATTATAGCCAGTTTGTGAATATCGTAAGATTGAGGCTCGCGGGTTCTAATATTTCCGGACCTGTTCCGGAATGGGTGGCAGATTTTTCTGAATTAAGATCTTTGCTTCTTGGATATAATAATTTATCAGGAGCGTTACCGGCAGGGTTGAGCAGTCTTTCAAATCTTGAATACATCTATATCCAGAATAATGCTTTCAATTTTGCCGATATTGCAGCTTCAGGTATTCTTCCTGTTGATCTTTCATATTTCGGTTATTCAGCCCAAAAAAATGTTCAAATTGAAAAAACGGAGACTGAAACACAGGTAACATTAGATGCATCGGCCGTTGGGGGTGATGCACATACCTGGTATAAAGACGATGTGGAGATTGATGGTGAGACAAGCAGCACATTGATTGTTGATAAAACTGATGTTGGTCTTTATTATTGTGTGATTACCAATAGTCAATATCCCGACTTAACCCTTACTTCAGATGTATTAGATGTGGGGGTTTTTGCCAATGGTGTTTATGTTGATGAATATGATGCTTTGGTTGCATTGTATAATGCTTTGGGCGGAACTAGCTGGGATGATAATACCAATTGGTTGACTGATGAACCGGTAAGCAACTGGTACGGAGTTGAGGTTTGGGACCATCATGTTATTGAATTAGACCTAAGTTTGAACAACCTTAGTGGTGATGTTCCGGCTGCTATAGGTGACTTGTCAAATCTGGAAGATCTCAATATGGCCCGTAACAATATTACTTCAATTCCTTCTGAAATTGGTAATCTGAATAGTTTGTATGGTCTTAACTTTTCTGACTGTTATATAACCGAGTTGCCTAATACCATTGGTGATTTGGTTAATCTTTGGTATCTTGATTTCTTTAATAATCAACTCTCAGCTTTGCCAGATGAGATAACTAATTTGTCAAATCTTACAAATTTTTGGGTCTCTTACAACCAAATAGAAAGTTTGCCCGATTTATCATCGCTACCTCTTGAAAATGCAGGTGTCGATAACAATAAGCTAACGTTTTCCGATTTAATCAATTGTGGTATTAACCCATCAGGCGATTATTATTATTATTCTGATCAGGATAAGATAGAAGTTGATTACTCCGACATTGGCAGCGGTTATACTTTAGATGTATCGTTTGCCGGAGGTGAAAGCCATCAGTGGTATAAAAACGGTGTGCTAATGCCTGGTGAAACATCTGCAATCATTACCATAAGCGGATATGAACAGGATTATTATCATTGTGTAATTAATCACTCATCTTATCCTTACCTCACCCTTGAAAGTGAACCACAAGGTGTTGAGGGCTATTTAACCCATGGGGTGGTAACTTCTGAATACAATGCTTTAATCGATTTTTATAACCAAACCGGAGGAGAAAACTGGCGGAATAATTGGAACTGGCTTGGCGATGCCGAGATTAATCAGTGGTTTGGAGTTGATGTTGAGGGCGTTCATATTACCGAATTACATCTGACCTCGAACAATATAAGTGGTACACTGCCGGCTTCGTTCGACTCTTTAACCGAATTAAAAAGAGCTAACTTTTATGACAATCAGCTTAGCGGGTTACCTGATTTATCGACTTTATCAAACCTGAATTATTTTAATGTGGTTAAAAATACTTTGGATTTTAACGATTTATCGGATGCTAATCTGGATGTATCTCAGTTGTTTTTCAATTATCAAACCCAAAAAGATATATTAGTAAATAAGAGCACTTCGGACAACCAGGCTACATTTACAGTACCCGATGTTGGAGCTGAAACGTATCAGTGGTATTATAACTCGAATGAGATGCAGGGAGAAAATGGGCAAACTTTAACAATAAACGACACCGAGACAGGTTATTATTATTGTACCATAACAAATTCCTCTTTTCCAGATCTGACCATACAAACGGTTGCAGAAGAAGTAGGGCAATCTGATCTTACTTGTGGAATATTAACCAGTGAGTATAATGCTTTAGTTGCTTTATATAATGCAACTAAGGGTGATGAAAGATGGCTCAATAAAACCAATTGGCTAAGTAATAACCCGGCATCTGATTGGTACGGTGTTGATGTCCGGGGAGTAAATGTTAGTGGAGTTGATTTGGGGTATAATGGGCTAAGAGATACAATTCCGAGGGAGATGATGAACCTAACCCGGGTTCGTGAACTTCGGTTCAGGGGAAATCGTATAACAGGTTTGCATCCCAATGTGGGTAATCTTAGTTTCATTGAAACCCTTGATTTGAGTGGAAATGAATTAGCAGAATTCCCGGTAGCAGTAACAGGTTTAACTTCATTGCGCTGGTTGTTTCTTGATTTTAATAATATGACAGGATCGATTCCCGGTAGTATAGGTAATCTTATAAACCTATGGGATTTATATGTTGGGTTTAACCAATTGTCGGGTCAATTGCCTGCTGAAATGAGCGAATTAACCCAATTAATTGAGTTTGACATTACAAGTAACAACCTGACGGGTATGATTCCTGAAGAAATGGGCAATAATTTAAATTTAAGGATAATGAATATATCCAACAATAATTTCCATCATACACATATTGAGCCCATTATGCAATGGAATAATTATGCCAGCTTAGATTTGTTTGATTATTCACCACAAAACAGTGTTGGTACATGGCGCGAATTATATGTTGACCAAGGCAATGAGGTACAGTTGTTTGTCGATGGCTATACCGAATCTGAAAATGATCTTTATCAATGGTACAAAAATGATTCGATAATGATTGCAGGTGCAAATTCGGCTGTTTATACAATTCCTGAAGCGGAGTTAACTGATGCCGGAACCTTTCATTGTGTAATCAATAACTCTGTCACCTCTGAGCTAACCTTGTATTCGGGTTATATAAACCTACATGTTGGTTCTGTTGGTTTGGTTGGAAGCATCAATAACTGGGGAAATGGGGAAACTGATATCCCATTTGTTCAGGATACAATTCATACAGAGATGTGGGGAATGGAATATACTTTTGATACGAATAGTGAGGTTAAGTTCAGGCTAAACAATGACTGGGTAATAAACTGGGGAGGATCTGGATTCCCCTCGGGTAATATGATAGAAAATGGAATTAATAATATAGTTGTACCTGCCGGCAATTATCAGATAGAGTTGAACATGACAGATAAGGTTTACAGTTTTAATAATATTGATTCGCTGGCACTAGTAGCCCTTTACAATGCCACCGGCGGCGATAACTGGAACAACAAACAAAACTGGCTGACAGGCGCCTTACATACATGGTATGGGATATCAATTGAAAATGGCCGGGTTGAGGGAATTGAGTTTAGTGGGGAAAACAACCTGAACGGCCATTTGCCGGCTGAAATTGGTGACCTAACAGCTCTGAGGTGGTTTGTAGTAAATGGGAATGATGGTTTGACAGGGCCAATACCTGCAACTATCGGTAATCTTGACAATCTCGAAAGTTTGAACCTAAGTGGCAACAGCTTAACAGGAAGTATTCCGTCGGCATTTAGTAATGCAGCCTATATACGTGAACTCGATTTGAACAACAATCAACTTTCGGGTTCCCTGCCTGATTTGTCCGTATTAACTCAGCTAAACACTTTCAGGGGTCAGGATAACAAATTTACCTTTGCCAATTTATCGGCCTCGGGTATAGAACCTGGTAATATCAATGATTTTGCTTATGCACCTCAGGATACTATATTGGCAATTCAGCAAGATGTATCCTTACTTACCGCGCTTGATTGTGGTGATGAAAACAATCAAATTAACTGGTATTGTAATGGTATATTAGTGGCACAAAGCAGTCAGACTTGCAATGCTGCCGAAAGCGGATATTACAATTATATAGTTACAAATTCGGTTTATGCTGATTTAGTACTGTATTCTGATACCATTGAATTTGAATCAGGTGATGTTCCTGTTGATCGACAGGTTTCAAACTACTCATTATCCGATGGCAACAGTGATTGCCTGGATGCCCAAAACGATATCGCAGTGGCCGGTGATGGCACACAGGTAATTATCCAATCCGGGGCGTCAACCAACTTTATAGCAGGACACAGCATCCTTTTCCGGCCCGGTTTTCATGCTCAGACCGGCAGTTATGTGGATGCACACATTACAACAACAGGTTCGTTCTGTGATGATCTGCCGGCTGCACCAATAATGGCTGCCGAACCGATTGCAGACAAAAGTGTTGAGTTTGAAGAGCCAGAACTGGAAGGTGATACATTTGAACGCCAAAGTTTAGTGGTTTACCCTAACCCAAACAATGGCAGCTTTACCATTAAGCTTGAAAATATTGAAAGCGAAACAAGGGTGCTGATGTACAGTGCTATTGGGCAGAAAGTTTACGATGTTACCATGACTGAACAGTTACATTCAGTTGAGCTGCCTAATGTGCAAAGGGGAATCTACTTTATCAAAGCAATAAACAATCAAAAACAGTTCGATCAGAAGATTGTGGTACAGTAATAAATTCATTCGTTTACTATTTCTGTGTGTTCATACAGAAATAGTAAGCGTTCACTAAAAAAAATGAAAAAGTACGTTTCTTATTTGAATATGTGTTATATTTATAAATTGAAATAAAATGTTATGATTTGACTTTATTTCAAAAGACTCGATTAAATTGAAATAATATATATAATCCAAAATAAACCATCAAAAAACCATCAAGAATGAAATTATTTTTAACTTCTCTCGCACTATTTTTCTTTATGATTAATAGTATTTCAGTATTGGCTTACAATGATAATACTGATCAAAAAGTCAGCTTTTCAAAGCGTTCTTTTTCAGAACAGGAACTCGATGAACTAAAAGCAAAAATTGGGGTTGCACAGGAGGGTGTTAACTACAACGTTAAAATTAACGGTTTCGGTACCGGTTTAATACCACCAACCGAAGAGCAATGGGCAAAAATGAAAGCCCAGGCAGTTTTTGTTGATAAAATGACTTTTGCAGATGCAAGTGCACCTGTTAGTCACGACAATTCAGCCACAATATGGTTTCCGCCCATTGGCAACCAGGCTGCTGAGGGGTCATGTGTTGGATGGGCGACCGGTTATTATAATAAAACTTTCCAGGAAGCAAGAGAACATAACTGGGACTTATCGGGTTGTACCTGGGAAAACGGCTGGGAAGGTTACCCTTCGCCTGCATATCAGGACAAGATTTTTAGTCCTGATTTTATTTACCATCAAATTAATGGAGGTACCGATGGGGGATCAACATACGGTGATGCCTTAAATTTATTATACCGGATAGGCTGCTGTACATGGGATAAAATGCCATATGATATGTATAATTCTACTGATTGGCCATCGGAGGATGCATGGAGACAAGCACCTGTCTACTGTTCGGCAACTCCTTATAACTATGCTGGGGTTACAGATGACACCGATATCAATAACCTGAAACAATTTCTGGCCAATTATAATAATGCTATTATTTCAATTAATGGAAATTATTACGATGCTTTAACACTGGATGATCTGTGGACCAGTGATAGTTATACAGCTACATCTACGAACCATGCCAATTTAATTGTTGGATATGACGATAATTTTGGTCCATACACCGAAGGGGGAACAACAAAATATGGAGCTTTTAAAGTTGCTAATTCATGGGGCATCGATAATTGGGAAAATGATGCTGATGGATTTTACTGGATCTCATACGAGTGCATGAAAGAAAACATTAGTGACTATATGTTTTATGAAAATTTAGTTGGGTACGAACCCGAAATGATTTCGGTTTTTTCTATGGATCACGATCTAAGAGGGGAATGCCAGGTGTCTGTTGGTATGGGAAGTTCTTCTTCTCCTGCTGCAACAAAACGTTTTGATGATTATTACTATAACGGGGGCAATCATGCTTATCCTGCTAATATGATGGTAATGGATATCACTGAATTCGGAACTCCGGCCGATGCAGAAAATTTTTATATCCAGGTTTATGATGGTGAAACATCAGTAGTTGGACAAATAAATAGCTTTTCCATTGAAATGTATGATGACTATGCCTCGGGAACGCCAACTGCAACTTATCTTTCAAGCGAAACACCTGTAAGTACGGTTGCCGGTATTGATGTGCTTGCACAACTGCAAACCACCGATGATCCTACACCACCTGCAACCATTAGCGATTTACAGGTTACAAGTACAGCATCTTATGCCGTAACACTTGGATGGACAGCCAGTGGCGATGATGGCACAACCGGTACAGCTGCCGGCTACGATATACGCTATTCACAATCGATCATTGATCAAACAAATTTCGATGCAGCTACTCAGGTAACCAATCCCCCCGATCCTTCAGCAGCCGGAACTATCGAGAGTTTTACGGTCGGAGGGCTAAATAACAATACAACCTATTATTTTGCTATTAAAACAATTGATGACCGTACAAATGAGTCGGGAGTATCAAATTCCCCATCGGGTACAACGCTTGGAGCACCGCAAATCGATGTTACACCGACATCATTAAGTGCAAGCCTGCAAGCAGGAGCAAGTACTACGCAGAGTTTTACCATTTCAAACACCGGTGAAGGTTTGCTTGAGTTTGCAATACCATATTTAGAATTAACCCCACAAGAAAGAGCAACAGTTGTGAATTACCCTTCAGGTGAGAAAAACATTGGATTTTATGCCGATGAAAACAGGGTTGGATCATCTAAAAAATTACCGGGAAAAATGCCGACAACATTGGCAGATGCACAAAATATTTATCAATTATTGGGTGAAGGTGGCGATGTTGTGGAGACTTATCAAAATTTTCCGGTTGAGGTTGGTGGTATTGAATGGGTTGATGGTGATGTTATTGCTGTTGGTATTAGCAGTGATATTTATTCATATAACCTAGAGAATGAGCTCTATTCAACAATTTTTACAGTTGATATCGGCACCCCATATCAATGCTCCTGGGATGGGGAGTATTTATGGATTTCAAATAATAGTGGTAATGTTTATGGTTATGATTTGTCGGGTAATCTCGTGGGATCGTTCAGTACCCCTGTTTCTAATTTTGTAGCATTGACATTTGATGGTGAAAACTTTTTAGTATCACAGGCATGGCAAACAGATCCGGTTGTTTATAAACTCGATTATCAGGGAAATGTTTTGGGTACATACAATTTCAATAATTATGCAGGCGATATTTCTGCCTTGGTATGGGTACCACAACATCATAACGGTAACATGTGGGCATTGGGCTATATGTCAGGCAATTACAACTTGAGTCAGTTGTCATTTAATGGAAGCGAATTTAACTATGTAGATGGATTTATTTTTAATGATAATGATGACGCTTATTCCATAGCTCATGACGGACGTGACATGTTATTTAGTGATTGGGATGGTCCATTGTTTAAACTTGATGATGGTAATCCTGAAGGTAGCTGGCTAACCTTAAATGAAATTACGAATTTCGTAGCTGCCGGTTCTCCTTTAACCGTTGAGGCAACATTTAACGCTACGGAATTAAACGATGGGAATTATGAAACAATGGTTCAGGTGAACAGCAATGACCCTGTAAACCCAATTGTTGAAATTCCGGTAAGCTTACAAGTAAACGGAATCCCCGACATATCTCTTTCAACTTCTGCAATAGATTTTGGAGATGTATATCAGGATTTTGAGGATACTCAAAATTTGCAGATTATTAATACAGGGACCAAAAATCTTTCGATAGCTTCAATAGGTTCTGACAATAATATATTTACAACAAATTTAAATAATACAGCAATAATTAACCCGGGAGATTCATTACAACTCGTGGTTTATGCAACAGCTTCGTCTACCGGCACTCATAATGGTACACTAACCATTGTGAGCAATGATCCCGACACCCCATCAACAACAGTAGCACTTACAGCAAATTGCGTGGAGTCGCCTGTAATGGCAATTTCGCCCGATTCAATTGAGGTAACGCTTCAAACAGGGGAAACAACAACCGAGACTCTTACCATCTCGAATACCGGCGAAAGTGAGCTTACCTTTAGTTTTCCCGATTATATTGAATCCGGGCAGTTGACAGCGGCATCAACAGCAAATACTTCTCCTGTTTATTCGTATATGGAAATAGCCAAGGGAGCTAATGATCCGAGGGTTGGAGAGCAAGTAGTTGGTGCTTCCGGTGGTTCTGATGCTTATGGATATAGCTGGGTAGACAGCAATGATCCCAACGGTCCGGTTTTTAACTGGACAGATATATTGGGAACAGGCACACCGGTTACCGGGTTGGGTGATGATAATTATGTGGGCAGCTTCCCAATTGGTTTTAATTTCCCGTTTTATGAAAACACTTACAGCCAGTTTTACATTACTTCTAATGGTTTGATTATGTTTGGGAATCCGAGTTCTTCACTCAGTAATCAACCTATCCCGGTTGCAGAGGAGCCCAATGATTTTATTGCCTGGTGCTGGGATGACCTATATTCAAGAGGCACAGTACACTATCAGAATGCAAATGACCAGTTGGTCATACAATTTACAGGATATGGTGAATATGGCAATACGTCAACTTCAATTACTGCGCAGGTTATATTATCACTAAGTGGAAAAATAAAAATCCAGTATTTAAACACTACAGGAGGTTTCAATACCACAGGATGTACCGTGGGGATCGAAAATGCTGCCGGTGATGATGGTTTGCAGGTGGCTTTTAATACAGGCTATATCGAAGATAATCTGGCACTCGAGTTTTCTAGTGTTGTCGATTGGATAACCGTTATACCTGCTACAGGGACATTAGCCCCCGGGGCAACGACGGATGTTGAAGTAGGAATTGATGCTACAGGCATGACTTACGGAAGACGGGTCAGAAATTTAAATATTAACAGCAACGATCCATCCAAATTATCTTACAATTATCAAGTGGCCGTGAACATACCGGCATCGCAGGAGTTAATTGATGATTCACTTGCATTGGTTGCTTTTTACAATGCAGGCAATGGTGATAACTGGAATGATAATACCGGGTGGTTAACGGGGCCACTTTATAACTGGTTTGGAATAAGTATTTCGGAAGGGCAAATCACAAAACTCGAATTACCCGTGAATAACCTGAACGGATATATCCCCAACGAAATAGGGGAACTGACTAATTTAACGGTGCTTAACTTGAGACAGAATTCCGGTTTATCTGGTACATCTATACCCGATTCAGTAGGCAGCCTGGAAAATCTTATTGAGCTTGATTTATATAATAACGGACACTCCGGAAGCATTCCTGAATCAATAGGTAATTTATCGGCTTTAGAGTATCTTGACCTGGCAGCCAACTGGAACTTAACAGGTTCGATCCCTTCAAGCATAGGTGATATGGCTAATTTGCGCAATTTAAATCTGAGGGGAAATAACCTTACAGGAAATATTCCAGCCGAGATAGGTAACCTTACAGATTTGAATTATTTGTATTTGTATGATAATCAGCTTTCGGGTTCGATACCACTGGAAATTGGAGATGCATCTAACCTCAGGTACATTAGGTTACAAAATAACCAATTAACAGGTACAATCCCCGAAGAAATGGGCAACCTAAATCTCTGGGCTTTGTATTTAGATAATAATCAATTAGAAGGCGAAATACCTGCATCCTTCGAAAATGTCAATTTTGGATTTTTGCATTTACACAATAATAATTTAAGTGGCGACTTGCCTTCATCGTTGGCACAAATGGTGAACAACCCGGTAAGCATCCCCGAAGAAGAAAAAGTAGCAAACGAATCACAGCCCTTGTATTTACGCGATGGTAGCCTTGCTTCTTCTGTGCAAAAAGATGCATCACTCAATGTATCTTATCGGTTAAGGGTAGAAAACAATAAGTTTACTTTTGCCAATCTCGAAACATCAGGCATTGCTCCGGGAAGCATTGACGAATTTACTTATGCTCCGCTGGATACTGTGTTAGATTTGGATTTCAACGAAAGTATAAACGCATTGACAGTCCACGATGGCAAAGCCAGTGAAAATAACAATCTATGGTATTATAACTTTGAAACAATAGCAGGGGAGACCAATGATAGCATTTTCAATATTGAAGATACAGGTGGTTATGGATGTATCGTAAGTAATATAGTTTATCCGGATCTTGAACTGACATCTGAAATTTACGGCACTATTGAGAACCCACAACTGGAAGCCGACTCATTGGCATTGGTAGCCCTTTATAACGCTACAGGAGGGGCAAACTGGAACAACAACGAAAATTGGCTAACAGGCCCAATTGATACCTGGTACGGTGTAACAGTTTCAAAATGGAGGGTTAGTCAGCTCGAAATGTCAGATAATAACCTG
>JAQIDF010000167.1 GCA_027858145.1 Prolixibacteraceae bacterium
CACTTTCGACATTTATATCCATCTTCCCATTTAATTTCAGCTAAGTAATGATAACAATCTTCATCGTTACTAAATGCCCGGTTAAACTTGATTGAGTTCACGCCGATAAATTTATTCGTACTACCCATTCTGTAAAGGTAGCGACTTTATCAAATCAGTGCGACCTAAACGATTATACCTAAAAAACATATCAAATTTGACTAAAATGAATACAAAAACTTTTCAGGCAAACCCTATTAGACATGACCACCCCCAAAGGAGATGGTTTTAACATTTATAATAAATTTAAAATATTATGATGTAAAATCAAATAGTAAATGACAGAAACTACTCATTACAGGTTAATATGGAATAGTTTTTTTTCAAATTCAATTTACTTGAATTACAAATTCACGGTTAGAAAGGCGGTAATTGCTAATTACCACCAGCGAGTGCAATCATTCTACAAATACAGAAGAGTAGGTTTATAGGAAAATAAGGATCGATTTTGAAGTAGAAACCACGGTATTCAAAACCGATTTTAGGATAAAAACGCTCTAACTATTTGGTGTTTAGAGTATTTTTTGATAATTTGAAGTTTCTATCGAAAATGATATTTGAAAAAAGAAGTTTCTATTTGTATTTCTCTATTTAACATTAAAATAATAATGTATGAGAAAAGTTATAATCATTCTAACTATTAGTCAATTAATATTTAGTTGTTCAACAGTAAGCTCTACTTCTAAATTCTCTTCTAATTCCAAAGAAAAGAAATCAGTTTCAATTTTTCCTGAAGGAAAAGAATCAATTAAACTTCTATCTGCAACAATATCAACTGATACCATTACCACAAAGGGATCAAAGGTTACTTTAAACTATCAGAATATTGATTCAATAATTACAGATAATTTAATCCCTGTTGTTGTATTCGTTTCTAATTCTGTAACAATTAAAACAATATCATTGCTAGGTACAGTTTTCAGCTCTGGTCAATTCCAAACTTTTGTTTCCAATCCTTTCAATGGTGAAGAAACACACCTAGATAGAGATACTGTGGCTGATAAAAAGAGCAGTCACGCTGCTTATACATCAGAACAGGAACATACTGCGGTAAAAAGTCCTAATGAAGCAAAAAGGATTGAATATGAACGCAAAGCAGAATATTGCAAACAAATGGTTCCCTATTGTAGAGAAAAATCAGAGGGATACCAATAACTGAAAATAACAATTACTAACTATAAAAAAACAAAAAAAAATGAAAAAGCTAACACTAATCAGTTTAAAATCTTTCTGTTTGATTACAACTATTATTTTCTCCTATTACACAGTAACTGCACAAACCACTTATTGGTCAGGTAACGGCTCTTATGGTGGACATATCAACTGCCTGACACTTTCAAAATCAAATTCCGACATCCTGTATGCCGGAACTGAATACGGGTTATATAAAACCGAAGACGGGGGAAATACATGGGTTAAAACCAACTTTCCAAACGATTATGAAGTGACCTCGATAAAAGTACATTCAACTAATTCCGATATTGTGCTTGCTGGAACTTACCGCAGTGGCGTTTACCGCAGTGCCAACGGGGGACAAAGCTGGATTTATAAGGGATTATCAGATTTTACCATAAGCACGATGGCATTGGATGATAGCAACCCCGATTTGCTCTATTTCGGAATTGGGGAAGAAATGAATCTAACTGATATAAGAATTTATAAATTTTACAACGACTGGGCATCCGGAGAATTAATTAAAGCATGGGAAGGCTGGGACGAATGTGGTTGGAGAAAAGTGTGTAAAATAGCTGTTGATCCTGATAATTCAAGTTCGATTTATGCAGTGGGATTGAACAGTGGCTATTGCAGTAATTATGGTGGCGTATTGTTTAGTGAAGATGGCGGAGCTACCTGGGATGATAAAAATACAGGATACAGCAATATGGTTTCAAACATTTCAATAACAAAAAAAAGCAATGGAGAAAAGACAATATTCATTCTGGATGGAGGAACTAATCTCTCAGCAAAAGATGCAAAATTATTTAAATCGGATGACCAGGGAGATACTTGGCAGGCAGTAGAGATACCTTATTCAGGAAAAATAAATCTTAATATATTGACTTCTCATCCACAAGACCAAAGTTCATTAATCATAGGTTCTTATGAAGAAGATAAACCTTTATGGATTTACAACAGCGAAACGAACAGCTGGAGTTATATTAATGGGAACGGACTACCGGGATCTATTTCTCCAACCTGTCTTGAAAGCGGTAATAATAATGGATTGGTTTTTTATATGGCTACCCTTTGGGGAGGTATTTATAAATTTGATGAAAACATAAACAGTTGGGAAAAAATTAATACTGGAATAAATAATTCGGTGGTGAATGATTTTGTTGTAAATCCAAATTCATGTAATACTGTTTATGCAGCAACAGAAGAAGAAGAATTTCTTAATAAATCGACAGATGCCGGAAATACATGGGCAATTAACCAAAGTAATATTGGCGCATCGTTTGATGTTTTAACAATTGATCCCAATAATCCATCAGTTTTTTATGCAGGACTCAATGCTTCTGTAAGCGGCTATTACCTTTTCAAAGGACAACAAAATGGCCAATATTGGACAGACCCCATTGATTTTGTAGAATGCGTTGGAAATGCCTGTTACACTGAAATTACAGATATACTGGTTAAACCCGGTAATTCAAATTCAATCTTAGTGAGTACCCAACCCTATTTTCTTTCAAGCGGATTAAGTGGTTTTGGCACCGTCACCCGTACAACGGATGGTGGTTCTAATTGGGATGAATTAATAAGTGTCGCCGGAGCAGCCATGGCTGTCGACCCTCAGTATCCGGATGTCGTTTATATTGGAAAAGAAAGATCGGGACAGGTTTTCAAAGTTGAAAATGCGTGGGAAAATCAAAATGCTACTGAGATTACCCCAGATGAAGGAATAGAGAATGTTCAGGATATTGCTGTAGACAATCAGGGAAATATATATGTGGCAACCGAAGACGGGCTTTGGAGGCGGAACGGAACAAACTGGACTAAATTAAATTGCCCGGCAGATAATATTACCACATTAGCTGTAGATAATACGAAAGCCCTGACAGTAGTTTATGCTGGAAGTGAGGGAGACGGGATTTTTGTTTCGGAAGACAGCGGGGAAAGCTGGATGATAATTAATGACGGACTGGGAAACCTAAATATCAAAAAATTGGTTGTGTGTGAATCAATGCTTTACGCTGGAACGGAGTATGGCGGAATCTGGAGCAGAATTATCCCAGAGACATTTACACCTTCTTTTCTTACCCACAACACAGGAAATATGAAAATATCAGTTTTTCAGAATGGGTCTTTTGGTCATGCTGCGCCAAATTGGAATTATGGTGAAGGATTGGTATATAAAAACAACATTGATCCGCTTTTTAATTCCGGACTAATTGTTGGAACTTCACAAAGAGGTTTTGTAAATGGCCAATTAGGTGTCTTTTCAATTAATAACGATTTTCAAAATACCACTCCCATTTCAGGTTTTGAAACAATACAGGAATGGGATCAGGTAACAACATGTAGTTTTAATGACAATTCATCAACGTTACCTTATGGTCTGGATGTTTCTCAGCGCACCTACTCAAAAAGTGGTGAAGATTTGTTAATGGTCAAATATTCAATCAAAAATACATCAGATGAAATTGATGATTTATATGTTGGGCTTTTTACCGATTGGGATGTTGGAGGAGAAGATTATCACGACAAAAATAAAGGGGGTTTTGATTTATTCAGAAATTTGGCATATCAATATTTGGAAGGCGGGGAACCCGACCCAAATTATTACGGAATTGTTGCATTAGACGGGGTAGCTGGTACAAGTATTACTGGGAAAGGAAGCCAACTATATATTCGGGATTCTTCTTTTACTTGGATTTCAGAAATGAATACTTCTGAAATTACTGAGGCAGGAGAATATCGAATGTGGATAGGTTCCGGTCCTTTTAATTTACAAGAGGAAGAATGCGTACAGGTGTATTTTGCCATTGTAGCCGGATCAAACCTTGAAGAACTCCAAGACAATGCTGAAATTGCTTCACAAAAATACCAAAGCTTGTTGACTGAAATTGATGAAAAGACTGAAATCGAAAATGGATTTAATTTAAAACAGAATTACCCGAATCCATCTTCACAGCAAACAAAAATAGAGTATTCAATTCCTTCTGATTGCAATGTGAAACTTGACCTGATAAATATTGAAGGCATGAAAATAAAAACAATAGTTAATAAAAATCATAAGGCAGGCAAATACAAAATAAATTTTAATTCAGCTAATTTATCTTCAGGCATCTATTTTTATCGATTAAGGGTCGGTACTCTTTCTCAAACTAAAAAAATGGTGGTAAAATGAAAATACTGAAAATGAAAACAAAAATTATAAAATACATAATGAATATCCTAGATAACACCTAAGGCAGAACAATTTTTTGTATCTTCGATTTCATAATCGAACAAAGATTAATCTGCTGAATTTCAATGATATTTATCCAGACGAAGAAAGCTGCAAGCTAAAATTCAAAAAGATAAGAGACAAGCAAAGCGTGGTCTGTTCACATTGTGGGGGCAAGGAACATTACTGGAAGGGCGATAAGTGGCAATATGAATGCAAAAAATACGGTTTCCGCACCACCCTTCGTAGCGGGACAGTCATGCATGGGTCAAAACTACCTTTCCGTTATTGGTTTATTGCCATGCACCTGTTGACATCGACAAAGAAGAGTTTTTCGGCCAAAGAAGTTCAGCGACAACTCTCACACAAGAGATATGCCCCAATCTGAGGCATGCTCCATAAATTGAGGCAAGCGATGGGAAAAAGGGACGAACAATACCAGCTCTCTGGGGCAATTAAATTAGACGAAGGGTTCTTATCCACTGAAATATCTGATCAAGAAAAAGATAAACCATTAAAGCGGAGCCGAGGCAGCCAAAAGAAAACAAAAGTACTGGTAATGGCAGAGAGCAGGGCCATTGAAGGTGAAACCAAGAAGAATGGCAAGCCACGGAAAGTAAGATTCATAAAAATACAGGTTATACCAGACCTGAAGGCCGATACGATAACATCAATAGTTGAGAAAGATGTCGCATCCGATTCTGAACTAATAACAAATGATTCGACATCTTACGTAAAATTAAAGGATATTGTTGATAAACATGAGGCACAAGTAATACCTAAAGAAAATATTGGATCAGTATTGCCCTGGGTGCATATTGCAATAAGCAATGCCAAAAGGATGTTGTTGGATATATACCATGATATTAGCATGAACACTTGCAAAACTACCTCAATGAATTTTGCTGCAATTTCAACCGAAGATATTTTGGAGAAGCGTTATTTGATAGGTTGCTCGTTGCCTCTATTTCGCATAAAAATCAATTTTGGTACAGTTGAGGATATTCATAATAATTAAATAAGCCACTCATCAACAACAGAGGATGGGTGTGAAGGCACAAAACAGCTCTTTTGCAAGCTGAAGCTTTGGCATTTGAGCTGGGGCTTGCAAATGTGCTGTTTTGTGCGGTGGGTGTTGTTTTCTCTAATGCGCCCGTCAGGCGTAAAGAGCGTGGGGGGGGAAATTAAAATTCCTTACAGTAAACTTTGAATTCGCAAAAATCTTTTCTGTCATTTAGTTTGGTCTTTTCAAGGTTGCTCTTCGGCGTCAAAATAGCGATTGGCTTGCACCTAACGGTTGTTGAAGCTCTTGAAAAACTTTAAATATGCAAATTTATTTCAAGTTGACAAAAGATTATTCAACAAGTGTTTTTTTTTCCAGAGGGTGTAAGTCCCTTATACGCCGGGGTTACGCCCGGAAGTATTAGCAAGTGGCAAGGTGGTTTGGGGTGACTCTAGGAGTGAAGGAAGCCAGACTGCAAATGTCTGTACTGATACTTCGACAAGCTCAGTATAAACTAAACAGGAATTACAGGATTAGTATGTCCTGTAAGGCGTCCCGATATAGGGTTTGTAAGGTTTTGTTTCAGCAAAACCAACAGAACCCATTATCGGGATTTCGATGTGGTGAACCACGATTTGCTAATGAGCATTCTTTATCGCGAGGTAAAGGACGAACGCCTGTTGCGATTGATCCGTAAGTACCTTAAAACAGGCCTTTTAATCGGGGGGTTGGAACAGCAACGAGATCAGGGGACGCCGCAAGGCAGCCCGCTAAGCCCGTTGCTGTCGAATATTTTACTGAATGAATTGGACAACGAACTCACCAAACGAGGACTTCGTTTTATTCTAATGAAGAAGGTGAAGGAAATCACTCGTAAAACCAGACCACTAAGTTTCGATCAGCGAGTGGAAGAACTCAATGACTATCTTACAGGATGGTTGGGGTACTTTCGACATGCAAATATGCAGAACAAGTTGAAAGAACTGGATGTTCGGATTCGTTGCCGTTTGCGTTATTGTATATGGTTCCGATGGTTATCGGGAGGAAGAAACCAAACAAGCGCATGCGTAGCTACATTCGAATGGGCTTAAGCCCAGGTCAAGCCTACGCATGGTCACGCTCATCCCGATAATTATCGGGAGGCGGTTGGGCGCAATCATGCAGCCCAATCATGAAACGAGCACAATAAAACGTTGTTCAGAGATCTTTATTAAATATGCGAGTTCAGGCGAATGCAATAAAATATTTTAATGATATGAGGCTAAAACCACTGTTACTATTGCACGGTTAAAACGCAGAGGTTACATCGAATTTTACGATTATTTCCAACGC
>JAQIDF010000170.1 GCA_027858145.1 Prolixibacteraceae bacterium
GCCAGGCCATAGACATACATAACCTCTCCCGGCCAGGTTCTCTTTGTGGGGGCCTGGCCATTTTTTTATCTGATCACAGAAGCAGAAATGAACGCTACGATTCACGAAATAATATTTGGCTCCTCGACGTTTCATGTGGAAACGTCGAGGAGCCAAATTGCCTTGAGCAAGATAGTCTTGGTTGAGAAGGATTAGGTGGAGGGGTAATCCCCCATATTGCAGGAGTGATTTGATAAAAAGGTTAAGCTTTGCAATCACCAGCCAGCCATTGCATTATTGTGGAAACAAACAGCGCCCTTTCTTGTCTGACAAATGTGCTGTTAGGCGATTTTTCCCGTTTGATTCATTACTGGAAGGAATTAAATAAATCTGTCCACATTTTTCTCATTTTTTTCGCTTCAACTCTATTCGTTGTGATGCATGGAGAGGACCCCTGAGAAACCGAACGCGTAGCACCAGCGGCAGTTAAAAGTAGAGTGTAACGTAGCGAAACACCGCTTATAACTGTCCACTGGATACTTTTGTTATGTGATTTTATTTCCCTGTGTAATTAAAAGAAATATATTCCCCACCTATCGTCATAGATACATAAAGTTTTTGTTTGGTTGTGTCGGTAATTTTTTCATTGTTGTAAATTACGACCCATTTAGGACTACCATTAAGCACTTTTTTCTCAATAGAGCTTGCCTTTATAGTGGACCAACTTTTATCAATTTTGCCTCTTTCAACAAATGAGGCAATCACTTTGTCAGCATTTTTTTCAGCCGTTGCTTGATTAACTGGTGCTGGCGCATTGCTGTAGCCATGATCATGTCCAGAACCGGCTATAACCATAACAGGTGCGCCGAACAGTAAGGATGATAAGACAAGTGTGGTTGCTAAAGTTTTCATATGTTTTCTCCAAATAGGTTAGTTGATTGAATCGTGTTTGCTTGGTGTATGCTTGTGTGGATTATCATCAAGCGAATACCGTTATCAAACCACCCCATATTGCAGGAGTGGTTTGATAAAAAAGAGTCTACTTCTTAGCCGGTTATCATAGGCTGGGAATTAGACATCTTGCTTAATATCAGAATACGCACCTTCCACTTGCAGGGTAATTGTCATAGTTTCAGCCGTTCTATTCCGCCAGAACCAGCCATGTCTCCCATCAAATTCGGCTTCCATGATACCTTCCTTACGATCTGCTGACCCTTTGCTATAACTCCGATAATTTATCTGAAGTTTTTTTGAGTCTGAATGGGCATCGAAATTTGCTCGTCCATTACTTGTCCACCAAACATAATTGACCTGTTCTCCCTTGTTCATTTTAAGCTTCACCTCTGTACCCTCATTAGGACGAAGAGAGAAGGTCATCTTGTCAGTTCTGACCGGGGCTTTCTGTAACGTTTCAACGGGTTTCTCTACGGATTTCGCAACCAGTTCCGAATCCTTGCTATCCGGCGAACTCTTGGCCTTGGCAAGGGTTTTGTCAGCTGCGGCTTCTTGGGCGAGAGAGACCTTTATTTCACCCATCTTGGATAAACCTAGCAAATTGCCGACACCGGTTGGGTCAATGCCATACTCGGCAGGAAGTACACCTGTGACGAGAATAATTGCTGCCAGCGTGATTGCTATGATAGTTGATTTTATAAGCTTGGCCACTGATGGAAGCTCGTTGTTTGAAGGTATATTATTGTTATTCATTATATTTTCCCTATGCAATTTTTTAAGAAACAAAAAAGCCTGTCATTTGGTAGCCGACAAAAATAAAGCCACCTGCCATTAAAGCAACATTGGCACTGTATGCGTGTCGCATGAAGCCGCCTGAACGACGCCAAAAACCCATTAGGATGAGAATTGTAGATAAAGCGATAATTTGGCCCAGTTCAACTCCCATATTGAATGCAATGAGATTCTGAATCAAGCCATCAGGGGAAATTTTGTAATCGAGAATTTTGGTGGCTAAGCCAAAACCATGAAAAAGCCCGAAAATAAGGGTGGCTATTTTAGTGCTTGGCTGAAAACCAAACCAGCGCTGATATGCCCCCATATTATCAAGTGCTTTGTAGACAATTGAAAAGCCGATGATCGCATCGATCAGATAGGCGCTCACGCTGATATTCATGAGAACCCCTGAAAGTAACGTAACAGAGTGTCCAACGGCAAACAGCGTTACATAGACGCTTATATCTTTTAAACGATATAAAAAGAAAATTACTCCAAATAGAAATAACAAGTGGTCATATCCTGTCACCATATGCTTTGCGCCTAAATAAATAAACGGTAGAAGCATAACTCCAGAACTTTCTTGGATATATCCCTTGTCGCCTGCTGTTACGCCATGTGCACTCGCTTCAATTGCAAAAGCAAAAATAATTGCCGTCAACCCCATAAGAATAAGCAAATTATCCTTACTTAAAGATCGTTTGAAAAAATCAATCATGAGTTTACCTCTTTAAAATACCACTACTGCATTAACAATATGTAATATTTCAAAATAATTGTTTCTTGAATTTAAAGTTAATTTTTGAACAATTATCCAAACAGAGGTGGACCGCGAATTACGGAAGAAGAAACATAGTGTTCTTTTGTGAAAGAAGGTTGTCTATAAAAAGAAGTATACTTCTCATGACAAACTACAGAAGGGAGATAGAAAGCAGAAAAAGCTAGATCTAATATGTCAAATGTTGAATCATTTGTAGCTTGTGATCTTGCTATGTTCCAATCTACTTTATTCTCGTATTTGTGTTGATGGCCACTTGAATGAGAAGATTTCTCTTCGCCATGAACATGAGCCGAAGAATGTAAAACATCAAGATTTGAAGGATGGTAGCTGACTTCCACTACTAAGGAATCACCTTCATGAAAATGATGTAAGTGGGAAAATTGATATACTTGGTTACAGCAAATCAGCACCAGCAGTAAAAAGGAGCTAATTCGGCATAAATTATTAATATTTTTATTTTTAAACATTGTCATATGGAACACGGATATAACACAAAAAAACATTTTAGCATTCTAAAACAGACTATGCCGGGTGTCTTTAGGGGCACAGCAGGCTTGTTAAAAGGCGCAGGGGATTGGTAATCCCATGGCTGTGTTTGCTATGTCTTACGCGCCCTATTTCCCTTGCTGCTGGCAACAGGTCATTCAATGTACATTTTTCTCAAGTTGCCTAAGTGTAGGTTGAGCTATTCAGCAATTTACTGACAGAAAGATCCATAAAATGTTCCGGACTTTATTTATTTATCCCGTTCACTGAAATTCAGTGTACAAAGATATCCATTGGCAATTTTAAGCCAAGACGTACAGATGAGAACTTGAGATGTTTCCTGATTAAAGATGGAACCAAGAGCGTTTTTTTTGTTGGGGAAATAGTGTTTAGGTGTGGGGGATAGCGTGGGGGAAATGAAGCATGGAATTAGTGGCAAACCGCTAACTCTTTGGTGTTACTGGTGCGCCCAGCAGGATTCGAACCTGCGGCCTACGGCTTAGAAGGCCGTTGCTCTATCCAACTGAGCTAAGAGGGCAAATTATACGCTCAAAACAAACTAAAAAAATACTGTTTATGCAGCCTTCTTTTGTTAGCGGCTGCAAATATAAAAAATGAAAAGCGAATTCTTTACCTTTCCGGGGGAAATTATTCTTTCGTTTACATTTTCATCTAAACAAAGCATCTTTTTCTGTGTTGTGCTATATTTGCAGTAAATAATTATACTATGGATAAAAAAGTAGCCATAATAGGGGCCGGCAATCTTGCAACACGCGTATCGCTTGAGCTCCAGAACAATGGAACCGACATCATACAGGTATACAGCCGTACAGTAACATCGGCACTTACACTGGCCCGGATGTTGGGGTGCAGCTATGTTACAAAACCCGAAAAAATAACACCCGAAGCCGACATCTATATTATTTCGGTAAACGATATGGCCATGGCCGGATTACTGGAAAATGTAAACTTCAACAACAAACTGGTAGCCCATACTGCTGGTAGCATACCAATGGATGCACTCAAGAATTTTTCGAAAAATTACGGTGTATTCTACCCACTGCAAACCTTTTCTAAGTACCGGGATGTGAATTTTTCAAAAATCCCGTTTTGTATTGAAGGCAGTTCAAAAGAAAACGAACAAGCACTTGTTGAGTTAGCTTCACTTATCTCTAAAGATGTACGATTGATTAATTCGGAACAACGCAAACAGCTTCACCTGGCAGCTGTTTTTGCATGCAACTTTGCAAACCACATGTACGCTATTGCCGGTGAACTGGTTCAGGATAAAGACATACCATTCGATATTTTGCGGCCCCTTATCAACGAAACAGCATCGAAGATAAAACACATGACACCAAGGGCAGCTCAAACAGGCCCCGCCCTTAGAATGGACAATAACATCATACAGGAACATGTTTCTATACTTGGTAAAAAATCAAGTATTGGCAAGCTGTATGGTCAGTTGAGCGAAAGTATTTTTGAATTTCACAAACTTCCAAAATCATAAAAATGGCCTTTTTTAAAGAAGAACTACTTAATGTTAAAGCTTTTATTTTCGATGTAGATGGCGTACTTTCGAGCGACACATCACCGCTCGACCAAAACGGCGAACCCATGCGCACAGCCAATGTAAAAGATGGCTTTGCCATTCGCAATGCTTTACTCAGCGGATATCCCGTTGCAATTATATCGGGAGGAAAAAACGAAAACATAAAAAAAAGATACGAAAAACTGGGCATTGAACACATTTACATTGCAGCCGGAGATAAAATAACTTGTTTTGAAGATATTCTTAATAAAACGAAGCTTGCCCCCGAAGATTTCATGTACATGGGTGACGACTTACCCGACTACAACATCATGATGAAAATTGGAATTCCGACTTGCCCGGCCGATGCTGTTACCGAAATCAAATCAATATCGAAATACATATCGGATCGTAAAGGCGGCCAAGGCTGTGTACGTGATGTAATTGAACAGGTTATGCGGGCACAAGGAAAATGGCTTAACCCCGACATTATCAGAAACCCTTCATTTTAGTTAGCATGCTCGAAAACTACAATGTAATACTGGCTTCAAAGTCACCAAGAAGAAAGCACCTACTTAGCGAACTGGGTATAAACTTTAAAATTGTATCGAAAGATGTAGCAGAGATACATCCCGAAAATCTTGAAATATTAAAAGTACCTGAATACCTTGCAAAACTTAAAGCTGAACCCTTTTTCAACGAGGTTGATGATAAAACACTGGTTATTACTTCAGATACCATTGTTACCATCGACAATGAAATACTGGGCAAACCCCGGGATCACGAAGAAGCTGTTGAGATGCTGAATAAATTATCGGGGCGCACACACACCGTGGCTACAGGTGTGTTTTTGTACAATAAAAACCGCGAGGTGGGCTTCACTGCCACAACCGATGTAACTTTCAAAAAACTAACAAATGACGAAATCGAGTATTATATCAAAAACTTCAACCCTTATGATAAAGCCGGCGGATATGGAATACAGGAATGGTTTGGCTACGTGGCAGTTGAAAAAATCAACGGCTCATATTTCAATGTAATGGGACTACCTGTACACAAATTATATGAAGAGCTTTGTAAATTTTAGAGTTCACTGAAACAATATATCAGGCTAAATTGCTGCTGTTGATCCAATACATCGTTTGCAAAGTGGAACGACCATGAAAACCGGCCCTTGACCCGGTCGAAACTAAATGGCGTAACATAAAACCGAACCCTGGAGTAACTGTCTGTTGTATTATAAAAGTTATCGCCATGCGAAAAGTCGTGCTCACTGCCATATTTCAGAAATGCCTCAACACCAAAACCTTTGTAATCCAGAACAACTTCAGAGTATGAAGAACTTTTTAAATTGAACGAAGAACCATTTTCGCGGTCACGGAAAGCTGAACTTAAAATTCCGGTTTTTACAGTCAGGATCGTAAATGGCGTAAGCGATGAAAAGTCGTACCCGGCTAACAATAAAGCCCCGGTGTAATCTTTTATATATTCCCCTTCATAAAAACCCATTCTTCCGGCATCATGAAACATATACCAGTATTCTTCAAAAATAAAGTTCCCGGGGTTTTGCCTCCCGGTAAACCCGGCCATAAATTGTTCATGACGAACAGAATCCTGACGGCTAACCCAATCGGTAAAAACGTTCATCTTTGTATTGCCGTTACGATAACTAACTAATAAACCATCAACTGTCGGGTTGTAATATTCGTAACGCTCCGACACAATCGCATGAGGATAATCAACATTCCCTTTTCGCATAAAGGCACCCATTTTAAAACCCCACTTAACTCCATCAAAAGCATAATACAATATAGGTTGAGGATTCAACTCTAACAGCCCCGCCCCATATTCATAAAAATAACTCAGTCCGGCCCTAAACCGGTGAACAGAATCTATTCGTGTACCAACATCGAAATTAAGGCGCGAACCCAAAATGGTTTCTGGTGCATTGTATTCACTAAAATATTCACGGTTGTCGCCAATCCCATCATATTGAAGCCCGTATTCAAATTTTTGAGCAAAAAGGTGGATGGGCAACAGGCAAAACAGTAACCCAAACAGTGCCAAAAAGGTATAACGTAACATAGTTATAAATGTGTTGAATTTTTTTATTTTTGCAGTAAAAATAGTCAAACATGTTCAGTTCAAAACTAAAAGACCTTAAAAAAGACAACCTTTTTTATATTGGCTTATTCATTTTTGTTATCCAAAATATATTTTCGGCTGCAACTACCGGTGTGCATTTTGATGAAGCATATTACTGGCTTTACTCCCAACAACCTGCCCTGGGCTATTTCGACCATCCACCTGTAGTTTCATGGCTTATTTTTGTTGGACGAAATCTTATGGGCGGCACAATTGGCCTCCGGCTCATGACTGTGGTTTTATCAACTTTATCAATCACTTTAATATGGGAACTGGTAAAACCTTACGGAAACAGGCCTGTGTTATTCTGGTCGATCATTTACACCATTATTTTAATACATCCATACTCATTTGTTGCCACTCCCGATGCCCCCTTGTTGTTCTTTTCAATTTTGTTTTTCTTCTTTTACAAGAAATTTCTCGAAGAATCTTCATTTACAAATATTTTTCTACTGGCACTGTCAACCAGTCTGATGATTTACTCTAAGTATCATGGCGTATTAGTCGCTGGTTTTGTTATAATATCAAACCTTAAACTATTAAAAGAAAAACGCTTCTGGTATTATGCCCTCCTTGTCATTATCTTTCTTATTCCACACTTGATCTGGCAATTCAACCACGATTTTGTGTCGTTTAAATATCATTTAATTGACCGCCAAAATGCACCTTACTCCATACTCCTTTCGTTAGAATATATTGTGGTTGAATTTTTCCTGATGGGCGGTTTAATAAGTTGGATTTTATTGCCAAAAATGTTCGGCAGAAAACCGCAGGACAAATGGGAAAAAGGGTTAAAATGGATGGGCATAGGCATATTGGTCTTCTTTTTATTCAGCACTTCAGGTGGCCGTTACGAAGCCCACTGGACACTTGTTGCCACTATTCCGCTAATCATTTTGTCGTACAGCACCCTATGCAAAACAAACAAATGGAACAAATGGATCCACACATCGGGAGCTGTTTCATTGTTTTTAATCATCGCAGCACGAATTGTACTTACCACTCCACTGGCAAACGATGTAAAGGCTTTTTCGCTTTTTTACGGCTGGGATAAAGATGCCCGCGAACTTCAGGCTCATGTGAAAGATCATCCGGTTGTTTTCCAGGATGAATGGCACAGGGCTTCACGCTTTGCCTTTTATACTCAAAATACTGAAGTTACCAATCTCAATTCAGCCCAATACCGCAGAAACCAATTTGATATATGGGACAAAGACGAAGAATTAACCGGTGATACCGTTTACATAGTTTCAAAAAATGAATACCAGTTTGAAAATCCGGCAATAGTTGAAACAGGGAAAGAGACATGGTACATCGAGAAAATAAAGAACTTCAGAAGCT